>CAZFNE010000264.1:0-5291 GCA_964520335.1 uncultured Methanosarcinales archaeon
TAATTTAATAAATTTAATTTAATAAATGTACTTTAGTACAACATGTGTATGGTAATATATCTTTTTTGAATTAATTAGAGTTCTAACAATCGAACTAATCACCTTCAGTTTAATAACATCTGCCATGTTTTTGTATAATATTATTTCAAAGCAGTAGTACTCAAAATTCCCTGTAATTTTAAACCTTTTGTTTGGAATTCGGTTTATATAATATTCTTTAAATAAGCGGTACACGGCTTATTAAAACACCTAAAAATATTAAGTTTAAATATAAAAGTAAAATAAAGGTAAAATGAAGGTAAAAAAATAAGGTTTGAAAATCAAAATGGACTTGAAAAAAAATAAAATTAGGGTTAGAATTAAGAATAAGTAGAAATAAAAAATGGCTTCTTATAAATAATTCTTTTTACACTCTCATGATTAACGCATTCTTTATATTACTTTAGATACATTAATTTGCAGTTTATCTTGCTTTAGAATCGCATTGTTGCGGCTAATTTTGAATAAACTCTTAAATATCTTAAAATAAATACTGTATAAAGTTAATTTATTAGTTGTCTCAAATGGAGGCTTAAAATGAATGAGAATATTGCGCCCCATCTTGAAGAGTTAACCAGGGCGCTTGGAGACCTTGAAAATACTGGCATCCGGGCAGAATTTGAAAAACTTCTCGCTTTCAGTGTGCCGCCTGACGTTGCAAAAGATAGTATTCTCCGCAAATTTGGAGGAAAAACCCTTAAAGTTAAAGATTTGTCTACTTCCCTGAAAAATTTTGAAATTACTGGGAGAATTCTTAATCTCGGAGAAAAACAGATTCGCTCACAAAATGGGCTTTCGGTAAAAAATTCTGAAAGTGATGGAAATGGAAGCCAGGAAAATTCATCCAAAATCTACACAGGAATTTTTGCGGACGAAACAGGTTCGGTTATGTTTTCTTCCTGGAAAGAACTCCCGGGTTCGGTTGGAGACGTTATTAACATCAAAAATGCTTATACCCGTATCTGGCAAAACAGGATCAGGCTTTCCATTGGAGAGCAGTCCATAATATCAAAAGTCCCTGATTCTTCCCTGCCTTCCCTCTCCGAACTCTCAGGCCCCCAGGCCAAAAAACTAATTGATATCGGAACCCCGGATTTTTCTGTTAATACTACTGCTTGTGTACTTCAACTGTCTCACAGGGAGATAATGGTTAAAGGCAAGCAGTCTATGGTGATTTCAGGAGTGCTTGCAGATGAGACTGGCAGGCTGCCTTTTACTTCCTGGATTGAACTTCCTGGAATTGATATCGGCAGTATTCTCCGGATTGAGAATGCTCAAATCCGAATTTTCAGAGGGATGCTTTCTATCAATATCCTGAGCAATACAAGAATTTTTCCTGTAGATCCGGAAGAAGCCAGGCAGCTTGCTTTTAATTTTGAATCTGCTGCAAAAGATCCCCTTCCTTTGAAAATAGAAAAAATAGAGCAGAGAGACAGCATGTTTGATGTAGCTGCGGCTGGAAATATTGTTTCTGTCCGGCCTGGTTCGGGAATTATTCTGCGCTGCCCGGAGTGCGGCCGGGTAATTCAAAAATCGAGTTGCAGGGTGCATGGCAAAGTCGAGGGGATAAGAGATATGAGGATAAAAGCTGTGTTTGATGATGGAACAGGGTCAATGTCAGTTATGTTTCCCAGAGACCTTGCAGAAATTATCTACGGCAAAACCCTTGAAGAAGCCGAACAGTTGATGTTTTCCGATATCTCGAAAGATGCAGTATACGAAGACTTGAGGCGATATCTTACAGGTCGGTATCTTGCAGTCCGTGGAAATGCCTCAAAAGGAGAGTATGGAATTTCTTTTGTAGCAGAAAAAGCCTGGATTCCAGAAGATGATCTGGTTGTAAGAGTAGTGGAATTGCTGCACAGGCTTGAGACTGCCGAATGTGAAAATAGAGAAAATATACAGGATAACAATTCCCAAGCTTCCAGTGGAGGAATCAACCGTGCTTAAGCGTGAAGTTGCAAAAAGGGTTTTTGCAAAAGAGTTCGAAGCCTGCAGAGAACTTGAAAATCTTACCGGGTTTGGGCCTGAAACTATAGACTCAAAAGCTGATTCAAAAACCCCGAATTTGCTTATCAGCCCTATAGGTTTTATTCTCAACCGCGTTTTCGTAGTTGGGGTACTTACCGAACTTGATAATATAGGCACGCAAAGCGATATCTGGAAAGCGAGAATAGTTGACCCTACAGGAGCTTTTACTGTATATGCAGGCCAGTATCAACCTGAAGCTTCAATTTTTTTCTCAACTGTTCAGGTCCCAACCTTTATTGCATTAACTGGAAAAGCTCGAATTTATGAGCCCGAACCAGGCTCTGTTTTTGTTTCTATCCGGGCTGAAGAAGTAAATGTAGTAGATGAAGAAATCCGGAACAGGTGGGTTGTAGATACTGCAGAACAGACTATTGAGCGCCTCGAAACTTTCTGTGATGCCCTGGCCAGTGGATATAAGGGGGCAGCCCTCTGGGAATATCTGATTGAAAAAGGAATTTCTTCCGAACTTGCAGAAGGCATCTCCTTTGTGCTTGAAAGAGATCGGGCTCCTCAAGAGTTTGCGAAACTGCTTCATATTTCGGTCAGAGAAGGACTTAAATCCCTTAATTTTGATTCAGAAGGGGCAGAAGAGGCTAAAACTGATCAAAAAGAATTTGTGCTTGAATTACTCAGGGAGATGGGAGGAAATAAAGGGGTAGATTATGCTACATTTGTGGATACAGCAGTTTCCAGGGGGATTCCTGAAAACGTTGTGGAAGAAGTAATCCGTTCCCTTCTTGCGGGGGGGCAATGCTATGAGCCTAGAATTGGAATGATTAGATTGGTGGGCTAATCTCAATAAAAATTGCATTAAGAATCGTATTCAGGAAAGAATTTTAAGAAATTCCGGAGACGATACTAAGAGTTTTTTAAAATGTGTGATAACCCTTAAGTGGGATTAAGTTGATTTGTATTCTCTGTTGAAATTTAAAAATTTTAGTTCAAAAATTAAGCCCTCATATTTATCGTATTTATCGGAGAAATTAATATGAAAGTATTAGTCAGCGACTCACTCTCCAACGAAGGCTTGGAGATCCTAAAAAAGAATTTTACTGTTGATGTGTTAACCGGTTTGCCAGAAGATGAACTGGCAAAAATCATTAAAGATTACGATGCCCTTGTAATCCGAAGCGGAACCCAGGTTACCCAGAAGATTATAGAGGCTGCCGACAACCTGAAAGTCATAGGAAGAGCAGGAGTCGGAGTCGACAACGTAGATGTTGATGCAGCCACTAAAAAAGGAATTATTGTTACCAACTCTCCTGAAGGTAACATGATTTCCGCAGCAGAACATACTATTGCCATGATGATGGCAATGTCTCGAAATATCCCCCAAGCAAATGCTTCCCTGAAGGCAAGAGAATGGAAGCGAAACAAATTCACAGGGATTGAGGTCAAAGGGAAAACTCTTGGAATTATTGGGCTTGGCAGGATTGGTTCTGAAGTTGCAAAAAGGGCTTCAGGGCTTGAAATGAACCTTATGGGTTACGATCCTTTTATTTCCGAAAAGCGTGCTGCTGAGCTTGGAGTTAAACTTGCTACGGTTAATGAGATTGCAGAACACGCTGATTATATTACAGTACACACTCCGCTCATTAAAGAAACTAAAAATATCCTTGACGACGCCCAGTTTGCGCTTATGAAACCAGGGGCTAAAATTATTAACTGCGCCCGTGGTGGAATTATCAGTGAAGAAGCTCTTGCAAGAGCTCTTGAAAGCGGAAAGATTGGCGGGGCAGCTATAGATGTCTTTATCGAAGAGCCTCCTTTTAACAGTCCTCTCCTCAACTTTGACAATGTTATAGTAACTCCACATCTTGGGGCCTCAACCCAGGAAGCTCAGGTTAACGTAGCAATTGACATTGCAAAGGAAATAGTATCCGTACTTTCTGGAGGGTCTGCAAAGAATGCAATCAACATTCCTTCTATAAAACCGGAAGCTATGGCAATTCTTGCCCCATACCTCAGGCTCTCGCAAATCATGGGAAAAATTGCAGGGCAGCTTGTAGACGGCAATTACGAAAAAGTAGAAATCAGGTATAACGGGGAGATTTCCGGAAAAGATACCAGGCCTCTTACGGTTTCTGCCTTAAAAGGGTTGCTTGAAATGGCTCTTGGAGCCGGAGTAAATTACGTCAATGCGCCTGTCCTTGCAAAAGCCAGGCAGATTGCAGTTGTAGAGAGCAAATCCGAATCTGCCGAAGAATATTCCTCAACTATCACTCTAAAACTAGTAAGCCCAACCATGTCTAAACTGGTTGCAGGAACTGTTGTCGGAGACGAACCAAAGATTGTGGCAATTGACAACGACAGAGTGGATATTTTCCCTGCTGGCCGCATGATTTTTGCCAAACACATAAACAAGCCAAATGTAATCGGCCCATGCTGCCTGGTTCTTGGGAAAAATGATATTAATATCTCTGGCATGCAGGTTGGGAGATCCGAGATAGGAACTGAGACCATGATGGTACTCAATGTAGATTCCGATGTTTCAGACCCAATTCTCGACGAAGTAAGGAAGGTTCCTGGAATTATTGATGCCAAGCTCGTAACCCTTTGAGTTCGTCTTTAAAATGTTCCAGAAACTCTTTATCTCACTTAAGTTTCGTTCCGGGAAATATTCAGGATTATGTCCTGAACCGGAACCTGAATTTTTCCAGAAATATTATGAGGGAATTTGAGGAAAATTTATTTGTACACCAGTTTTTAAGGGTGCAGTAAATGGAAGAATTAAAACGCGTAGTTTCAACTCCTTTTAAAAAGAATCTTGCGAGTTCCCTTTCTGAAAAGGAGTTCGAATTCTCGCTAGCTTTTGACCTGAAATGGTTCTCCCCCAAAACCGCTTTAAAAGTCAAAGACAGAGCCCTTGAAGAAGGCCTGCTGTCTCTCAAAGATGGCCTGCTTGTGCCCGAATTTGATCTGGACAGTATCCGGCTTCCTCATGCTTTCAAGCCCGCAGAGGATTTTCTCGAAAATAAGGATGGTATTCTTAAAAAAACTCATGTCGAAAAAGAAATTTCCTTTGAGCAAATTCTTGAGTTCATTTCGGCTGACCGCGGAATAAGCAAGCAACGGCTCGCCTCTGAAATAAATGCTATGCAAGATAAGCTTTTTTACCTTGTAGATATCCGGATCGTTGCCCTCATAGTGGCAAAAAAACTGGGGTGCAATATCGAAACCCTTTTTGATAGGGTTGCAAAATCAGTTCTTGGGTTCAATCT
>CAZFNE010000265.1:0-5160 GCA_964520335.1 uncultured Methanosarcinales archaeon
GGATACCCTGGAATCAGTAAAAACAGCGGTTGCCCTTGCAGGCGGGCTTGGAATTAAAGAAGGCTCAACTGTATTAATTCGGTCAAATGCAAATACTGCGGATTCGCCTCCTGGTTCTACAAACCCTGAGGTTTTAAGAGGAGCTATCCGGGAAACAAAGAAATGCAGGCCAGGGAAGATTATTGTTGCTGAAAAATCCATGACAACTTTGAATACTGAAGCCGTGATGAAGAAACTTGGGCTCTGGCAGGTTGCAGAGGATGAAGAAGTAGATGAAATTCTCACTTTTGACAACATGAAGCGCAAGCATGTAGACCCTTCAGGGGCTTATTCCTGGCCTTATGGCTTTGATGTGCCTGAGTTCCTGGAAAAAGTTGATTATACTATTGCTTTGCCGGTAATTAAGACCCACTGGACTGCAACTTTTACTATGGGGCTCAAATCCCAGATAAGCATTACCGCAGACAGGGATAGGAGGCAGCTTCCCCACGGGCAAAACTGGGATACAGTTTTCGGGAATATGATTGCCGAATCAAATCTTGTGCACAGGCCTGATTTTTATATCTCGGATGCCACGAAATGTTTTGTTACAGACGGCCCCAATATTGGGACTTTGCGGGAGCCAAATATTGTGCTGGCAACCTCGGATGTGATTGCAAATGATACCGTGGGCCTTGCCCTTTTAAAGACTCTTGGCACGGTTCCAAAGATCCAGAATCGCTCAGTCTGGGCCCAGCCTCAGATTAAAAGAGCTGTGGAGCTTAATTTAGGAATATATAAGAGAGAAGAAATAGAACTCAAAGGCTCAGGAATTGAAGAAATCGAAGAAATTCTTGCCAATCTAGCATGAAAGATTAATTCTAATTTAAATGTTTTAGATTTAAATGTTTCAGATTTGAAGAAGGCTAATCAACTGGTTTCAACTCTGAATAACTTTTAAAAATCTTTATCTTCAGCATCTGCCTTATCTATATTTCCTATTTACATTTTAAGTCTGGCAGATTTAAGCCCATATTTCCGTTTTTTTCCTTTTTTTGCCTTCAACTTTTGATAACTGAAAAAATATAATCATACATCACCATAATTTATTTATTTTTAACAGCCTCATAAGTTATGGGGATTTTTATGAAATGTGAATCTTGCGAAGCAGAAACCGACGGAAGGTATTGTACTGAATGTGGAAATATTTTGGACGAAGTTGTAAGACGTGTAGGGGAAGCCCGTTGGGCAGCAATCGACGATTGCTCTTTTATTTATCCGGTCGTCAGGCGCGTTGCTAAAGGCGAAGCTACTGTCAACGATGTAATTCAAGCCCTTGAACAGGAAGATTAAATCCAGCTTTCCTGAAGGCTATGAATGAAATCCTGGTCTTCAGGAAGGTTAAAACCTGAATAAATTATATCGACAGCTTAAAAATATCGCTAGCTATAGCTTTGTACTTATGTGGTACTGTACAAAATTCAATCTCAATAGTAGTTATCTTGATTTATTCTTATATCTATTATTTTTTTGCCGAATTTTTTTAAATTTCTCACCTAATTAAGCAGTCAGGTCACGCCAATTTGAATTGATTTATTTCTCTATTTATTTTTACGAAGTATTTTTAATATTTTGACTAATGATAAATTTAAATTGGATGCTTCAGAAAAATAGTTTAGGGATTAGCTTCAGGCCAGAGCAAGAAGAAAATAAATCAAATTCAAAACCTAATTATAATGAATAAGATGTTGCGGGATCTTAAACAATTGTTAAAGCATGTATAACCTGATATCGAGCTAGATTATAAAATTAAATAAAAACTCAGGAATCGGTGAAAGAACTACAGGAATAAATTTCACATTTCTTTTTAGCTCAAGCCTTAAAGTTATATCTCTTTAGATTTAATATTATTTTGTTAAGCAGTTTTCCTGCTGGCATGAACTGGTGCCGGATATGAAGTTAAGAGCCAGTGCAGTCATTTTGGGCTTTCTGCTCACTAGGAATGCTTTTGATTTCGGGATGCGTTCGAAATGGAAATGAGGATGTTGAAAAACCTGCAAGCAACGAAGCACCTGATACTGGCAAGGGGGACATAAATATGAATATCCAGAACATAAAAGTTTCTAGTAGTGCGTTTCAAGCTAATGGTACTATTCCAGCAAAGTACACCTGTAAAGGAGAGAATGTAAACCCGCCCCTACAATTCGAGGGCATTCCGGAAGAAGCCGAAAGTTTAGTGCTTATATTTGATGATCCTGATGCTCCTATGGGAACATTTACCCACTGGACAGTCTGGAACATCGAGCCTATTGCAAATATTGAGGAAGATAGTATCCCTGGGGTTGAAGGGCTAAATGATTTTCGGAAAATTGGCTATGGCGGCCCATGCCCTCCTTCGGGCACGCACAGGTTCTTCTTCAGGGTTTATGCTCTTGACAGGCAACTTGAACTTAAGGCAGGCGCAAGCAGAAAAGAGCTTCAGAAAGAGATGATTGGACATATAATTGCCGAAGGGGAATTAATGGGGAAAGTCTCTAAAAACTAACAATAAAAATTAAATATAGAAGTTAACTTGAAAGTAAAAGCGAAAATAATAAACAGAAGCGGCAGAAAGTAAATAGAAAACATAAGTTTGAGTTTAAAAAAGCCTCAAAAACTTATAAAGCTTTAAACGAGTTTAAAAAGTTTAAAAATTTCTATAAACTATTTTTTTGAGAGCTATATCCGTAAAACTGATCTTTAAATATAATAAGATTATTAAATTTAGTAGAAATTAATTAAATTTTTATAATTTTGCTGATCCTGATAGATTTTAAGATCAGCCGGGGGAAACTATGGGAAAAAATACAGGAAATATAGCTGGAAAAGAAGGAGATAAAGCCTCCGAACAGGGAGACGACTTTTTCGAGAATCCCGGCCCGGGCCTGGAAAAAGCAACTTTTGCAGCAGGCTGTTTCTGGGGAATTGAAGAAGCCTTAAGGCAGGTTAATGGCGTAGTTACAACTGCAGTCGGATACAGCGGAGGCCATTTTGAGCGCCCGACTTATGAACAGGTCTGCACTCTTAATACTGGACATGCAGAGGCAGTTCGAGTCATCTTTGATCCTAAGGTCGTTTCTTATGAAAATTTGCTTGACATCTTCTGGCAAATCCATGACCCCACAACAAAAGACCGCCAGGGCCCTGATGTGGGAAAGCAGTACCGCTCAGTAATCTTTTACCATAACGATGAACAAAAAGCTGCTGCCATTGCCTCAAAAGAAAAGCTGGAAAAAGCAAAAGTTTTCAGGAACCCAATTGTAACCGAGATAGTCCCTGTTTCAGAATTCTATATGGCTGAAGATTATCACCAGCAGTATTTCGAGAAAAAAGGTTTTCTGCAAAATGCTCTCAGAAGCTTGAAAAAATAAAAGAAAGCAAGAAATATCCTAAAAACTTTTTTCAATAACTATCCTTTATTTTTTCTTTAAAGCCCATACTGAGGTTATTTTTCTTCAATAATCTTAATTTCTTCTTCAGTTAAATCATATAATCGATAAACTATTCTGTTAATTTCCGCGTCAATAGCTCCAATCCGACGTTGAATTATCTCTTTTTCTGCAGCCAGTTTTGAGTTATCAAGCCTTTTGTTCATTTCAAGCAGTTGTTCTACCAGAGATGCAATCTTGTCATGTTTTGCTACGTCTTCTGCATTGGAAAAATCGATTATATGAACTGGGAGTTTCTCCATATATTGACGTTTCCATCTAAAGAACCCACCCCTAATAACTGAACTGATATTAGAAAACATAAAACTCCATAGTTTTGAATTCAAAATTCCTAATAAATATTTTGAATTGTTTGCTATGATATATGAAGTTGTATCTGAATATAATCCATTAGTATCTAAACTAAACTGTCCCGTAACTGCGATTTCTGCGTAAAGTATTTTATCTTTTTCAAATTCTTTGTAGTAACCGATAGAATCTTGGACTTCGTACCACTTGTATGATCCAGGCTTTCTTCCATTCCAATTATCTTTCCACCCTTCAGGTCTTGGTGTAAGTTCTTGTTTGAATTTTTGAAGATGGGCAAGGATTGCGGGATATTTACTGATTTCAATACCACGTCGGGTAAATATTACATATTTATTGGATATCGGCATTTTATACCTTTTAATATCGCGACCTGCCAAAAAAGGTTTAATAATTTCTGCACTGTTTGAATCTGTAGCTATCAATCGATCTTTTGTGATTTCATCGATAACAAATGCTTTGTTTAAGCCAGTTAAAACCCCACGATATATTTTTCCTCCAACATATTCCCCTAGAGGTATGCCGGATTTCATAAGTTTGTCAAGGAGTGCTCTATTCTCTTTATCTACAAGCGACCATTCTTTATCGTCAAGTGATTTTCGGTTAATCAAGTGTCCATTTTCTTTAACGTACTGAGATAAATCAGTAAAATCTAGGGTTTCGACTTGGACAGCTTTAAAATAACTCTCTGATATTTTGTTTAATGTTCCTTTTGAAATTCTCAAAATACAGGGATATGTTGTCGCTTTCTTGAAAACCGGCAGGTCGCCAAAATCAACTATTTCTTCAATAGATTTTTTGCTCATCCATGTACGAAGCTGTTTTCCATAATTAGCCCGCATCCACTTATTTGCAACAATATAGGAAAATTGCCCTCCTTCTTTAAGAAGGGAAATTCCTTTTTCTATAAAATAAGCATAAAGATCAGCAGTTCCGTGAAATACTTCATATCTGGATTTGAAATATTCTTTTTGTCCTTTTAGAAGCTCCTGCCTGACATAAGGAGGATTTCCTATGACTGCATCAAATCCACCTTTTTCAAAAGCTTCTGGGAATTCTCGATTCCATTCGAAGGGATTAATTGTGTATAGATCATCTTCGTTATCAAGAACTATTGGCGTATTTGTATAGATATCTGGAGCGATTAGAGAATTTCCGCATTTTATATTATCATGCAGAGAAGGCAACACTCTTTCCTGAGTGATAGTAAGTTGTTTTGATATCCGCTCACCCTTTTCTCCTTCCAGCACTTTCAGAAGAAGTGAGAGTTTTGTGACTTCAACTGCCTGTTGGTCAATATCAACGCCAAAAATGTTATTCAATAAAATTCTCTTTTTGGTATTGTTAACCAAATATATCTAACTCTTTATTTCTATATTTCATTAAT
>CAZFNE010000266.1:0-5127 GCA_964520335.1 uncultured Methanosarcinales archaeon
GGGGAAGTTTCCATCCCCGCAGCAAGCTGCGGGGTATTCGAATGGAATAAAAAATCAGGATTAAACCGTTTTATCGCTTGAAATTTTTTATCTTAAACTCTTTTTTGCACTGGACCAATTTTTCACAGAATTAATTTAAAATATTTAATAGTATATCTTACATCTGGAACCGTTTTAGAAATGAAGGATAGTCAATGTACGAATAAGAACTATCTGGAGTTTATCAATTTTTTGAGTAGCATGTTTGGCGGAGCATGCTACTCGAAGAGCCTTAGGGATAAATATTGAAGGAACTGCAGGCTAATTATTCTTATTGTTCTTATTATTTTTATTATTCTTATTTTATGACTATTATTTGATTTAAGATTCTCTACTTTTTTCCTTTCTGTTTATTATAGATTCCCTGCATTAGTTAGAAGCTCGAATTATATCAGAAATATTTATATTCTCTGTCTTTTTTTAAGTATTATGATCCTGCATGTTCCCCGTATTCTTCTTCCTAAAAGTAATTGGGAAAAATGGGCCGTAATTGCCTGTGATCAGCACACTCAGGATGCAGATTACTGGAAAAGAGTTGAAAAATTTGTTGGAGACGCTCCCTCGACTCTTAATTTTATTTACCCAGAAGTTTATCTCCCTTTAGAAGAAGAAAGAATAAATAGAATCCACGAAGCCATAAGGAATTCACATGATATCCTTCTTGACCAGGGCCCCTGTTTTATCCTTGTAAAACGTGAAATTGCAGGCAAGGTAAGAACAGGATTAGTTGTTGCTGTTGATCTTGAAGAATACGAATTCAATGGTTCAGATTCTTTCATAAGACCTACTGAGCAAACTATAGAAGAGAGGCTCCCGGCACGAGTGAAAATAAGAGAAAACGCAGATTTAGAACTTTCCCATATTCTGGTCTTATATGACGATCCTACCTTTTCTATACTCCCTAAGTCCCCGGAGAAGCTTATCGATCAAAATAATAAAGTCTATGACTTTGAGCTTATGGAAGGAGGGGGGCATGTTACAGGTTATAAGCTCTGTGACGAAAAAATAATTAAAGGAATTTCAGATGACATCCAGAAATTGGGAATTCTTCTGGTCGGGGACGGGAATCATAGCCTTGCAGCAGCCAAGAGTTTCTGGGAAAATATTAAAAATGCCGTGCCTGCAAACCATCCCGCAAGATACGCGATGGTAGAACTTGTAAATATTCACGACCCTGGACTATCTTTTGAACCGATTCACAGAGTTGTAATAGGAGGAGACCCAACAAAAATCCTGGAAAGCTTTAATGCCAGGATAAAAGTAGTTTCTGCAGAGAAACTCAGGTCCGAATTTTTGAATAATCCCTGCATGAATCCAGAGAATTCCGCTTCATGTCATTCAATAGGATTTGTTACCGAAGATAAATGCGGGATAATTATAATCGATAATCCTGTTTATGATCTTGAGGTTGAAGCTCTTGATGAAATTATTGCAGGCTATTCAGTTGAGTATGAGCACGATCCTGAAATTGTTGAGAAAATTGGAGGAAAACAGGGAAATATAGGCTTTTTCCTCTCGGCTCTTAAAAAGAATGAATTTTTTGCCCTTATAAGAAAAAAGGGAATCCTCCCAAGAAAAGCTTTTTCTCTCGGCGAAGAAAATGAAAAAAGATATTACATAGAGGCCAGGAAAATAATAATATAAAAATTATAAAATGCTGCGAAATCTCCTTAACAATATTATCTTTTTATTATAGAAAGATTTAAATTGGTATTCCTTTTTCAAATTTTATCTGAAGTATATGATAATAAAGTTTTTTCCAGTAATAAAATGATATGTGCAAAAAACTATCACTAACAACATTTAATTTAAAAAGCGTAAAATAAAATCAAAGAACATAGATTTGAAGGGCGGTAATGTGCCTATTTATGCTAAAAGACTTATTTTAGTAGCCAAATTATAAATACTTTTAATTTAATATTATTTATCGGGAAAAAAACCATGGGGGAGTAAATATAGCAGACTTGATAGGCTTAGCTGTAGTTTTCTTAATACTGGCACTGATTGCATATATACTCGGTGCAAGGGGAATTGCCGGGTTTTCTATGGAGATTGCTAAGTGGTTAGTTATTATATTTATAATACTTGCAATTCTTACATTCTTCTTATGACGGAAAACCTAAAAACGTAAACATGTCTTTTACCCGGGGGGATTAGTTAAAATAGCAAATTAAACTTTGGTTTAGATACTTAAATTATCATAAAATTATAAATTTTTTAATATTTTTTGTTTTAAACTTAAAAGTCTTTTTTAGATAAATTAACGGTATCGAAATGAAAATTAAAAATTAAGCTTTTATTTTTAAGTAAAATTGAATGTTCTTGTTTTTTGTTTTATCACAATTTTGACCTCATAAAAGGTTTTATATTATGATATAAAATAATAATTCACCTGTCCTGACTGCCTTAGAATTCTTATATTAACATCTACAAATTTAAGGAAAAACTAATAAATATATTCAAAAAGTAGAAAAGAAATTATCCCGATCCGGAGAGAATAAATTTTACAGGCATTTTTACCTAAAGAAAATTACACTAAAAAGGTTCTCTAGAATGATTATTCATTACGGAATAAAAGAAATTAGGATTATCCGAAAGAGGCAAATCAAGTTATTTGATTGCCTCAAAGTTATTATAGACCCCTTATTAGTTATTAAGGCTTTATTGGAATCTTAATATACATATAAATAATGTTTCTAAATTGAAAAAAACGAGAGCAAGACAGTGGATTTAGTAGGGACATAATAAAATATTTTTCTATTAGATTCCGTATTTGGCTTATAATCAAATAGGTGATTCTTTTCCGAAAGGTTTTTATATGTAAGAGCTGAGGTATAGCTCGAAAAATTCGGAGAATTTAATAAAAAATATATATAAGTTAGTTTTCCGGATCATAAGAATATAAATTCCCAAATCCAATAAGTCAGTAGTAAGCTGCTGATTATAAATACAGGTGGACTTCCCCTAAAAGTCTGCTTCTCATAATTCAACTTGATTCTTACCCAGGATTCAAGTCATCAACCCATAAAATCCCTATGCAACCCAGTAATCCAAAATCGTCTTTCCGGATTAATTAAAGAATTAATTTGCGATCCAGAATACCTATATGGATTTCTACCCAAATCCAGTTTCTTTACTCTTTTGAGTAAAATGAGCCCAAAACCTGCTTAGATGCATCTCTCGATTCGTCCAGGCTCCAGCTGGAATTCAATTTGGAAATTGACCTTGGATTAATAAAGAATATCCCTATCCGTCTAACGGTCGTAAAATTATGCAGATTGTTCAAAAGAAACCCAAAACAACTGCTGTCTTAAAAGCTAACAAGCTGGTAAAAGGACAGAAAACTGAGCAAATAGACAGACATCCCGACGCCCTAAAAAATTCCATCTGTTTCAAGGAATTTGAAACAGCAAACTTTGAAACCCGAAACCCTAAAATGACTCTTATAAATTTACCTAATTCCAGAACCCTAACTGTAAGTATATACAGCCCAAAGAAGACAGGGTTAACTCCCCTGAACCTTGCTGAGAAAAATTCTCCAGAATCTGGACTCGAATTGACCAAAACTGGTTCTCTGATCAATATCGATAGGAAAACAGAAGCTTGCTCCGCTCGGTCTTGCATGGATCCCAGAAATTGTGCATAAAAACGGGTGTTAACATGCCAGTTAACCAGTCGGTCAACCGAATAGTCTCAGGTTCCGGCATAATACTTGCTGGAACCTTCATAGGAATGCTTATCGACATCATAATTAAAGGAGTACTTACCTCCCATCTCTCCCCTTCAGATTTTGGAACTTATTCCCTTGCCCTTACTGTGATCTCAATTACAGGGGCCGTTGCAACTCTTGGGCTAAATGAAGGTGTTCCAAGATATATTGCATTCTTAAGAGGAAAACATGAGGAACATAAAGTACACGAGTTGATAATATCAGCAATCCTTATGGGTTTAATTGCAGGCCTGCTTGCAATCCTTGTTTCCCCAGCTCTTTTCAAAAGCCTTGCTGGAGAAGGTTTTGATGCACAGGGTCATATCCTATCCGTAATAAAGATCCTTATCTTTACAGTACCGTTCATAATACTCCTGAATCTCACAGTAGCCATCTACAGAGGATTCGACCGAACTAGTGTTAATATGTATTTTTATAACATTATAAGGCCGGTCTCTCTGCTTGGATTTGCTTTAGCTGCCGTATTCCTTGGGGCCTCCCTTAAAGGGGTTGTGTTCGCGGACTTACTTTCAATGGTGTTTACTTTTGGGATAATGGCAGTATACTTCGTGAAAAAACCCCCTATTAAACCAGAAATTAAACTTAAGTTCAGTGACCCAACCAGGCAATTAATAAGAAACTCATTTCCACTCCTGATAACAGCAACTTTGCTTAACCTTATGAGCTGGATAGATACAATCATGCTTGGGTATTTCAAATCTGCCGAAGTTGTAGGAGTTTACAATGCAGTATATCCCCTTGTTGGATTTCTGTCCCTCGTGATTGCCTCAATGGGCTTTGTGTACATCCCGGTAACCTCAAAACTATGGGGCCAAAATAATATTGAGCCTCTTGGTTCGATTTATTCAATAATGACCAAATGGTGCTTCTTGCTTACATTCCCAATCTTTGCATTGATATTCATATATCCTGAGTTTCTTATTACAAACCTCTACGGAGCACAGTATGTAAGTGGAGCCACGGCTTTGAGGATTCTTGCAATGGGCTTTATAGCAAATTCCTACTTCGGATTTAACTATCATACTCTGTTAGCATCTGGAGACTCGGATTTCCTGATGAAGTGCTCAGTAGCGAGTGCAGGGATCAACGTCCTCATTAATTTCATGCTTGTTCCGGAATACGGCATGATAGGTGCTGCTATAGGCACTGCAGTATCCTATGCCTCAATTGAAATATTAATGACCATAAGGGCATGGAGAAAACAGAAAATGCATCCTTTCACTTCTATGTACAGGAAGTTGACTTTAATCTGCATCTTGATGACTGTATCCATGCTCGCAATTAAAAATGTATTCTCGCTCTCCGGGGCAATCTGGGAATATGCAGGCTTTATTATCGCCTACCTTGTAATTATTCAT
>CAZFNE010000267.1:0-5117 GCA_964520335.1 uncultured Methanosarcinales archaeon
GATAGACCGAGGAGGCACGTTTACAGATATCGTAGCCCGCAGCCCTGATGGAAAATTAATTACTCACAAGCTTCTTTCAGAAGATCCAAGGCATTATAAAGATGCAGCCATGCATGGAATTCGTCAGATTTTAGGGCTGCCTGAAAATGCCCATTTCCCTGAAGGTATGATCGAATCCGTGAAAATGGGAACAACTGTTGGGACAAACGCTCTTCTTGAAAGAAAAGGAGAGCGCACTGTGCTTGTTATAAATAAGGGATTTGGGGATGTTCTTCGAATAGGATACCAGAATCGTCCTGATATTTTTGCCCTGAAAATCGAACTTCCAGGCCAGCTTTATGAAAAGGTCATTGAAGTTTCGGGAAGGTATGGGGCCGATGGAAAAGAAATTGCGCCTCTTGATCTTGAAAATGCGAAGAAGGAGCTTGAAGCAGTTTTTAAAACGGGGATTCGCTCGGCTGCAATTGTGCTTATGCAAGCGTACAGGTATCCTGAGCATGAACTTAAACTTGGAGAACTTGCTAGAGAGATTGGTTTTACTCAGGTAACATTATCCCATCAGGCCAGCCCATTGATAAAAATAGTCAGTAGGGGAGAGACTGCTGTTGTGGATGCTTATCTTTCTCCAGTACTTCGCAGGTATGTCGATATGGTCCAGAAAAGTCTGGAAGAAAATGGGGAAGAAAATAGAGAAGAAAAGCATAAAAGCAGGGAGCAAAAAGGGGAAAATCCAGAAAAAGATAAAGAAAAACGGGATTCTGAAAAAGAGACAAAAATAAAGCCCAGGCTTATGTTTATGCAGTCCAGTGGCGGGCTTATAGATGCAAAAGCCTTTCAGGGCAAAGACTGCATTTTATCAGGGCCTGCGGGCGGAATTGTAGGGGCGGTTGCAACTTCGTTGAAGGCAGGGGCAAAAAAAGTAATCACTTTTGATATGGGAGGCACATCAACAGATGTAGCCCAGTACAGCGGGGAATTCGAACGTAGCTTCGAAACCGAAATTGCAGGGATTCATTTGCGTTCCCCTATGCTGCGTATCCATACTGTGGCTGCAGGGGGAGGTTCGATTCTTCATTATGAAGGAGGAAAATTCCGGGTAGGTCCGGATTCTGCAGGCTCGGAACCTGGGCCCGCATGCTATCGAAAAGGTGGGCCTCTTACGGTTACGGACTGCAATGTAATGCTTGGAAAGCTCCGGCCTCAATTTTTCCCGAAAATTTTCGGGTCTAATGCAGACGAAGCTCTTGATTATCAAATTGTAAGAAGTAAATTTGAAGAACTTGCAGTTGAAGTGGCTAAAGATTTCTCTTCTAATTCTCCTGGCACTCTTGCTGCTGATTCCTTAAATTTTGCTTCTTTAGAATCTTTTGAGTCTACTGTTGGGGCTTCCTGTTCTTCTTCGGAAAGCCAGAATATAGGAACCAGCGGGTTTCGAGCACCTGAAGAGATAGCTGACGGCTTTCTTTCGATCGCTATCGATAATATGGCAAATGCAATAAAGAAAATCTCAGTCCAGAGGGGGTACAATATAAAAGAATACACCCTTTGCTGCTTTGGAGGAGCAGGGGCACAGCATGCATGCAAGGTTGCAGATAGCCTTGGAATAAAAAGAATTTTCATTCATCCTTATGCAGGAGTACTTTCAGCATATGGAATGGGCCTTGCAGACCAGAGGCTTATAAAAGAACATTACATAGGAGCTGAGCTTTCTAACGAGCTAGTTGAACAGTTGAAAGAAGAATATTCAAGACTTGAAAAAGAAGGAAGGCTCTCATTTTGCGAACAGGGGATCGAGGAGGATGCAATTACCTCTCTTTTTAAGGCGCATTTACGTTATGCAGGGTCAGATACTCAGTTAACTGTGGATTTTGGAGATGGGACTGCTCATTCCCTAAAGAGAAGTTTTGAAGAAGTGCATAAAGGGCGCTTTGGGTTTATAATGGAAGACAAAGCCATTTTTATTGAAGCTATTTCTGTTGAGGTTGTCGGAGTTACCGAGAGGGTTTCCGATCCTGTGCTGGAAATTGTTGAGCAGCCTCAAATTTTTCCTTCCGCATCAGTTCGTATTTATACGAATGGAAAATTCTATGAAACCCCTGTTTTTGAAAGAGAGAAACTCCAGCCTGGAGCCCGTATAAGTGGGCCTGCTCTCATTATTGAGAAAAATACAACAATAATAATCGAGCCAGGCTGGGAAGGAGAAATCACCCTGCGCAACCATTTTCTTCTGACCCGAAGAATTCGGCTTCCGGAAAAAACAGCAATAGGGACAGATGTCGACCCTGTAATGCTTGAGATTTTCAATAATAGGTTCATGTCTGTTGCAGAGCAGATGGGATATACCCTTCAAAATACAGCTCATTCTGTAAATATTAAAGAAAGGCTGGACTTTTCTTGTGCGATTTTTGACAGGGAGGGAAACCTGGTTGCAAATGCCCCTCATATCCCTGTGCATCTGGGTTCTATGGGAGAAGCGATAAAAGCCCTTGTTAGTACTCATTCTACCAAAATAACTGAAGGGGATGTTTTACTTCTCAATTCTCCATATAATGGAGGAACCCATCTCCCTGACCTGACAGTTATCAGTCCCATGTTTGGCAGTTCAGGAGAAACTTTGTTTTACCTGGCTTCCAGGGGCCATCATGCCGATATTGGAGGAATAAGCCCGGGTTCCATTCCTCCATGCAGCTCGAGGATTGAAGAAGAAGGAGTTTTGACCGCAGGGATGAAAATAGTCCAGCAGGGCAGGTTTTGCGAAGATGAGCTAAAGGCCTGGCTGGGTTCTGGTAAATATCCTGCAAGAAATCCTGAGCAAAATCTCGCAGACTTAAGGGCCCAGATTGCAGCCAATGAAAAGGGAAT
The DNA here is from genome assembly GCA_964520335.1 of uncultured Methanosarcinales archaeon. GTDB lineage: Archaea > Halobacteriota > Methanosarcinia > Methanosarcinales > Methanosarcinaceae > Methanosarcina. The sequence continues at coordinate 2,863 of CAZFNE010000267.1, forward strand.
TCAGGAACTGCAAAAGATGGTACAGGAATTCTCTCTTGAAACAGTTACGGCTTATATGAACCATGTTCAGGACAGTGCTGAAGAGGCTGTCAAAAGGGTAATTGACAGGCTCACAGACGGGGAATTTACCTATGCCCTTGACGATGGGGATGCAATTAAGGTAAAAGTTGCAATTAATCGAAAGCAGCGAAGGGCTAAAATCGATTTTACAGGAACTTCTGCTCAACTTTCAAGCAATTTCAACGCTCCTGCTTCGGTTTGTCTGGCTGCGGTGCTTTATGCTTTCAGGACGCTTGTAAAAAGTGAGATCCCACTAAATGCAGGCTGTTTAAGGCCTCTGGAAATCTTCATTCCTGAAGGTTCGATGCTCAGGCCGGAGTATCCGGCAGCAGTGGTTGCAGGGAATGTTGAAACTTCGCAGTATATTGTGGATGCTCTTTTTGGAGCCCTTGGAACTCTTGCTGCTTCTCAGGGTACTATGAATAATTTCACTTTCGGGAATTCGGAGTTTCAGTATTATGAAACGATTTGCGGGGGAGCAGGTGCAGGCCCTGGATTTTTAGGTACGGATGCGGTACATACGCATATGACAAATTCTAGAATTACGGATCCTGAGATTCTCGAAACAAGATTTCCGGTTTTACTTGAAGAGTTTTCTATTCGAAAAGGAAGCGGTGGAGAAGGAAAATGGACCGGGGGGAATGGGGTTATCCGCAGGTTCCGATTCCTGAGCCCAATGAATGCAGCTATTCTCTCAAGCCACAGAAAATTTCCGCCTTTCGGGCTTAAAGGAGGAGGGCCAGGAAAGTGCGGAAAAAATACTCTTATTAGCAGGGATGGAAGGATTCTTAAGCTTGAAGGAAAAGCCGAAGTGAAACTGGAAATTGGAGACGTTTTAATAATAGAAACCCCTGGCGGGGGAGGATATGGTAAAAAGGAAGAATGAAAAATAAAGATTAACAATAAAAGTATTAAAAAGAATATGCTTTTCCGGAAAACAAAAAATTTACCTTAAAATCCTGTGTGTATATTCGAAATCTCCTTCAGGCTTTCCATCGCTATCGCCATCCAAGGGGATTCCGTTTTCGTTCATTATAAATCTTGACCCAGTTTCACTCCCAAGCAGGGTTATTGTTATTTCAGCCCCTGATTCTCCTATTGGATATTCCTCAAAAGGACAGAACATCAGCATTCTGGAACCAGCATCTATAAGCCCTTCTACAAGTTTATTCGATGCGGAACTTCTGACTATTACAGTCTCTTTTGTAGTACTTGCGTTATTCATAGGAGTATCGAATTCAATCCAGATAGGCGAATCATGCCTGAATGAAAAAGTCTGCTTTTCAGGATAAATATATTTCACTTTCGGAGGAGCTTTTCTATGCTTCCCTGGAAAAGACTTAAGCGATTTAGAAAGGGATTTATTATGCATATATTTCTATTTCTTAATGGTGTATGCAATTGCAACTCCTGTAAATAAACCCAAAAGGAATTTACACCAATTGTTACTTCTATGCATTACATCCCTTCTTTTGACCTTTATTTTACTGCAACTTTATATTTGTGCCTCTTATCCATCTTTTTTTTAGCTGCAAATAATATCGTAATCCCGGCAAGTACACCTATAACCCCAACAAGTGCTCCTGTAACAATATGCTTGCGTTCTTTCACTTTAGACCCCTCTTCAGTTTCGCCCAGTTCTATTTCTTTTGTCTCTTGCAATTTTTCTTTATTTTCTGATTTTGCTGATTTGAGTTTTTTAAGGATATACGCCCAAAATGCTAATTTAGCATATTTTTTTAGTAAGTCCGAATCATTTTTGGCGTCTTCTTTTTTAATTTTATGCATGATATAAGCACTTAGTAAAATCATACCATATTTACTCATATTTATCAATTACATACCCCCTAAGTGCTTTCTTACTAGAAAGCTCTCTTTCACTTAAATCTCCGGAGAAAAGAGCAATTAACTACAATACTCCTTCATCTATCTTATATCTCACATATTATATAACGGCAATCATATAAAATATATAAATAAGATAGTCTAAACGTTGGAATTAAACAGGTTAAATTTCTGTTAAAAACCTGCGAATAATGGAAAATCTTAAAATAAATATTGCTAACATAGTTTTTTTCTTCTTAAAAAGAATAAACAGCCTAAGGAAATACTTAATTCTTTAAATTGGCCTCTATAGTATTCTTAGAGGCTGTCTTAAAATTAAATAATGCTTTTACGCTAATTGTTCTTTAATG
>CAZFNE010000268.1:0-5114 GCA_964520335.1 uncultured Methanosarcinales archaeon
CGTTTTCGAAGTGATCAACATGCAGTGCGAAATATGTGGTGCAGAGATCCGCGGTAAGCCTTTATGCATTACAATTGACAATAGCGAACTCCAGGTCTGTCAGAAATGTGCTCCATACGGTAAACCCGTTGATAAACGGACTCCCGTGTCAAGAAAAATCTCTCCTGTAGCTCGTACCGTCGTAAAGACCGAAAAAAAGCCAAAGAAAGATTTTTTCGATATTTTAAAGGACGAACTTCTGGATGATTACGAACATATTATCCGGGAAGCAAGAGAGGCTAAAGGCTGGTCTCAGGAAGATCTGGCTGAGAATATCAAGGAAAAAGCATCTCTGATTAAAAAGATAGAACGCAGCGAAATCGTACCTGAAGATTCTGTTCGAAAGAAGATTGAACATGCTCTTAATATTAAACTTACAGAGCGGGTAGATGCCTCGGGGCAGGAAGCTTCTCACTTAAAGAAAGATACTACTCTGGGAGATATTGTAACAATCAAGCGAAAATAATTACCCTGGATCTTAGCAGAAAATAGTGGCAGGAGATTAAATTTTATTTTCAGGCAAATTCTCCTTTTGGAAATGCAGCGGGTTTGGCCTTACAAAATTAGTTTTTTAACCCTCTGCTTTTTTCCTCAATTCTGCCTGCCTTTTCGTATATTTTAATGCTTTAGATTTTACTCTTTAATTTGCCCTGTATTCTACTTTTTATTTTGTATAGTTCTTCAGTTTTCTTCATTTTATCTCTATACCTATTATTTTAAATCTCGATTTCAATTTCATAAACCTTCTCTGGATTTTCCTTGTGTATTTTCCAGAAGGGCTCTTCTCCATATGTTTCTACGAGTTTTATTGTCCTTTTGGGAATAGTTTTTGGGCCAAGTACTGCTCCGGGTCTATGAGGGTCATCGATATAATCGGTTTCCATCATAAAGCGGCTCCCTTCTTCAAGTGCCTGCTCAACTGCCCCTTTGACACATATTACACCCGGGAAGAGGCCTAAATGCTCACAGACATTGACTAGTGGGGGAGAATAGTGTTTGACCACTTTGTACATCTTAATCCCTGTTTTTCTTGCTCTTTCAGCTATGTCGTTAAGCTCTGGTTCCCCGACACTTTCGGTATGAAGCTGGACTGCGCAGCCATGGTCTTTTCCAAGAGAAAAAGCATATTCCATAATCTCATTTGAAGCTGCCCAGACTTCATCGGAAACCGGGTAATGCGGGCGGCCTGATTTAATCCCAACGGCAAGGCCTTTATCAACATATTTTGCAGCGAGTTCAAGTCCCCCTTTCATAATCCTGATCACTTCTGATAAATCCATGTGCTCAGCAAGCCTCGAGATTTCTGCAGGGTGGACCCCAAGTACAGGAAAAGCTCTGACATCTAAATCTTTTATTTTAGATGCAAGCTCTACTGTTTCATCAAAAACAGCAAGGTAATCTTCAGGTTTTTTAGCGTCTATTCCAAGAGACCAGCTTGGTTTGGTGACCAGAATTATATGGGTTCCGCCTGAGTTCCTGAATTCTTTCACCGCGTCAAGCCCTCTTGCTCTGGGGTCAATATGCATATGGTTATCAGTTATTGGGATTTTTGGAGGCATGTTTTCCCTCTAAATTACTTGAAATTTTACTCTTTCGATCCTGAGATTTTATAAGTCCAGCCTGAAGGTTTTAGATTACTGGTAAATTGTCAATGGAAGCATAATTTATTCTGGGATTATTTGTATACTATTAATTACCCAAAACTTGAAATATATAGCCTTACGTTGAGTAGCGGGAGGGTTCAATTCTTCCTTCCATATTTTTGGAAAAGTTCCCCTTTTTTAACTTTTCAGTCGCTACGGTTCTTTGAATACGAACCTTATGACCTGGTGATAATATGACTAAAACCGCAGCAGTAATTAGAGGCGACGGGGTAGGCCCCGAACTTGTAGATGCAATGCTTAAGGTCGCAGAAGCAGCTGGCACTGATGTCGAATTTGTTATGTGTGAGGCAGGAGCCACCTGGTGGGAAAAGAATGGGGGCAATTCCCTTATCCCGAATGGGACCTGGGAAATCCTTGACAGCGCAGATGCCTGTTTTAAAGGTCCTACAACCACTCCGGGAGGGATTGGGTCCCCAAGAAGCGTAGCTGTTTCTATTAGAAGAAAATATGATCTTTATGCAAACGTCAGGCCAATAAAAACCTTCCCTGGCTCAAGCGGCCCTCTTGGAGACGTGGAAATGGTCTGCGTACGTGAAGGCACCGAAGGACTTTACATTGGAGAAGAAATTCAGCTTACTGATGATGTTTCCATTGCAATTCGCAAAATAACAAGAACTGCGTCCAGCAAAATTGCTAAATTCGCTTTTGAAGAAGCCACAAAAAGAGGCTATGATGCTGTTGTGCCAATCCATAAGAGCAATATCATGAAACTTACCGATGGCTCTTTCTTAGAAGAAGTGGAAAAAGCCGGGTGGAATTATCCGGATGTTGAAATCTGGCCTTACCATATTGACAATATCGCACAGCAGCTTATTAAAAACCCTCAGATCTTTAATAAAAAGGTTCTTCTTTCCACAAACCTCTTCATGGACGTAATCAGTGAGGAATGTTCAGCCCTGGTAGGCAGCATCGGGCTTATATACTCGGCAAATATTGGAGACTCTTTTGCAATGTTTGAACCAGCTCACGGCTCTGCTCCCAAGTATGCAGGTCTTGATAAAGTAAATCCTGTGGCAACTGTGCTTGCAGGCGCCTGGATGCTTGATTATCTGGGAGAAAAGGAGAAAGCAGAGGCAATATTCAAAGCTACGGAGCGCGTAATTTCTGAAGGTAAATACGTAACTTACGATCTCGGAGGAAATGCAAAACTAAGCGAAATGGCAGGAGAAATTGCAAAATACACCGAAGAAATCCTGAAATGAAAACCAGGCTATTCTTAATTAATTTTATATTAAAGCTTACTAAAGATTTTATTGAAGGCTGGGAAATTTTCTTCAGACTTTAAAAATTAAACTGTTACAAAGATAAATAAAGATAAAACTTCAAAAGAAGAAATAACTTCTCTTCGTTTTTCTTTATTCCTTCCTTATTTTTCTTTTAGTCTCCCCATCTGTCTTCGCTTTTTCCTTCTCGAACCTTTTCTACTCGAACGTCTTTATTTTCTTCTTCGGCTTCGACTATTTTTCCCTTGTTCTGCAATTTTCCCCTACCTGTATATGTGGGATTGCAAATTGGCTGGTACAGGAAATATTTTTCAACATATGCAAGAAGCTCTTCATCTGAAATGCAGGAAACCCTTTCTTCTTTATCATAGAGCTTCTGGATTTCTTTCTGGATCTTTAGAAGTCTATTATCGTCTTTTTCAATTATTGCCTCAACATCGAGCAGATCATTTAAGGTTTCCTGAACTTTATAGCGAATAACTTCAAGGCCGGAAGAGTCCCCTATTAACAAAAAGCGTTTTCCTCCTACAAGTTCCGGGGAATAGGGCTCATAATTAAAGGGATTTTTGAGGACTCCTGCAGCATGAATCCCGGATTCGTGAGCAAAAATGTTTTTCCCAACAACTGCCTTATTTCGTGGAACACGCAGACCAAGTTCTTTTTCCATAAATCTTGCAAAACGGTTAACAGGCTCAAGGTTGTATCTATCAAAGCCTTCAACCCTGTCTGCAAGGAAAAGTAAGATTTTTTCCATTTCACTGTTTCCAGCTCTTTCTCCTATTCCCAGAAACGTGACACTTGTCCAGTTTGCTCCATGCCAGAAACCTGCAATTGAGCTTGCTGACCCAAACCCGTAATCGTCATGGATATGAGTTTCTATATTCTTGACCCCAATTTCCTTTTTTAGATGCTGGACAATTTTTGGAATTCCATATGGTTCCTCGATATCCATAAAAGGCATTCCATAGCCTACGGTATCGCAAACCCTGATAATACATTCCGGATCAATCTCCATAATCTTTTCAACTAGCGGGAAAACAAAGGCGTAGTTGTCTGCTCTGGTCATATCTTCAAGATGAGCCCGTGTGCGAAGGCCGTGGTCTACTGCATACTGCAATGCATCCAGGTATTTTTCTTCCGCTTCTTCCCTGCCTGAAAGCTTCATTTTAGAAAAAATATGGGTATCAGATACAGACATCAAAATTCCTGTTTCTTTAATCCCGTCAACTTCCAGGATTTTATCTATATCCGCTCTTGAAGCTCTGGCCCAGCCTGTAATCTCAGGAAATTGATAGCCTCTGTCGAACATAAGGTCTACGGCATCCCTGTCTCTTTTATTAAATACAAATGCTTCTAGCTTCTCGATTCCTATTTCGTGCAGGTACTCATAAATTTGAAGCTTATGCTCTCTGCTCAGGACTATCCCCGGCATCTGGGAGCCATCACGGATAGTGCTGTCGCTTATGTACACTTCATTTCCATACGGCAGCTTTAATTTGGGCAGATCTTCGTATGATTCGTAAATTTTCATCGCTTTTCCTCCTTTCAGGCGGCAGAGCCCTGCATTCATAGACCGGGCTTCAATTGCGGAATTCCTTCTATTAAAAAGGCATAAAGTATAGATCGAAAACTAGTTTGTTCGATTAAGGAATTTTATCTCTTATCTAAAAAATATTTTTTGGGAAGTGATTATCGCTTTTACTCAAAACGGTATTATATCTTGTCGATAATTAGCGCATAATATGTCGTCATGGTTAAAATCTCTTTCTTTCAAAAACTGAAGGGTATGTTAATAGGTTAATGTTAATTCAAACAAATAGTTAAATGTCAGTCTCAAAACCAATCAGGCCTTCTAGTCTAAAGATTTCAATATTGTACATTTTGGTTTCAGAGCTAATTTTTTTATTTAAACATGCATGAATGTAGAACCAATCTAATTTTTGATTAAACCTTTACAGCATTTTCTTTTTAATTCTTTATATGGATTAGGACTTACGCGGTTGAGGTATTTTTTGTAAATTAGATTAAAATACTTTCTCGAATATATTATAATAAATATATTCAAAAAAATCTCTGGGTTGAAAGTTATAAATCCGCCTAAATGTAGTGAATTTGATTACATCAATTTTCTTATTGCCTCTTCACGCGTATTTAGTTGTACAGAAGCCTCTAAATGCAGTTTTACAAA
>CAZFNE010000269.1:0-5110 GCA_964520335.1 uncultured Methanosarcinales archaeon
ATTAAAGAACAATTAGCGTAAAAGCATTATTTAATTTTAAGACAGCCTCTTAGATAGGCGTATTAATGGAATGAATACAGATCGAATACAAATCCTCCAATTTTAAGAAGTTGAATAATTATAGCTCTTGGGTAATTCTTTAGAGCTTATCCTGTCCTCTTTTATATTTTAAAAGAATTATGTCAGAACCCATAAACAATTAATATATTATCTGTATTTATATCCAATTTCAGGGAAAATTCTGAATAAAATGAAAGATCTAAAAACAGAGAAGGACCTGAATAGAGCCTGCATCTTTTTATTCATCTATTTGTCTAATATAGGGAAAATTATATAATTTCTTTAAATTTTAGATGAGCCTGACCTTTTATAAAGGGAAATAAAGTATTATCAAGTTTAGCTACTATGATTTTTCCAGAAAATAAACAGTTAAAGAAAGTATACTTATATTCTAATTTTGCAAATACACAATTAATCCTGAAGAATCTCAATCTAAAATCGGATTGTAATTGAGGCGGTCAGGAGATTAAAGATCCGACTAAGGGACAGGATCTTTAAAAAATAAGAAGGAAAACCAAGAAAACCAATTAACACAGAGAAAATGAACTTTAGGGAAGTTTGTTAAAGCTGCAAATTTGCGGGATTTACTGCACGCATGCTCACAACTCTGATTTCCTTCCAGAGACGCGCAGAAAGCCGCTAATATCCTGTAGACAGGACCTCTGAGGCCTCGTAAGCTTATTGTGGGACTAAAGAGGACTAAAGAAAAAAGCAAAAGGAAAGGCTTCAGGATGCAGGAAATCTGTGTTTAAGAGCCCTTATTCAGGGCTAAAGAATCTGTTGTAGGAATTAAACCTGGATTTCAAAGTTATTCTGGCGGTGTCAGAAACCAGTGAATCAGGATAAATCCCTGCACAGAAGAATCTTTCAGACAGCCCTTAAGGGCGGATCGAGGGTTGTCTGAAATATCTTTCTTATTTTTTAGAAAATTTAATTTAATTTCTAAAAATCTTAGATTTTAAGGGCTTTTCTCCTGCTTTCCAATTTTATTTTCCTTATTTGAACCAATAAGGCTTTTTAAATTCATTTTTATTTATTGTAATCACTTTTAATTTGAAATTACTTGATTTCTTTATTCGTTTCATTTATTCTGTTTATTCTATTCTTTTCTCCGGATCTCAAGAAACGCTATCACTGAGATTTAGGCCTATAACACCTGCTACTACAACAAAAAGAGAGAGCATTTTAAGCGCATTAACTGGCTCTTTAAACCAGAAAATCCCAACGACTGTAATAAGAGCCGTTCCCATACCTGCCCAGATTGCATAGGCAATGCTTACATCAATTCCTTTGAGGGCCAGGGTAAAAAGAGAGAAGCTCAATGCATAAAAGACAAAAATCAAAATTGAAGGGAGTAGTTTTGAAAAGCCCTCGGAAAGTTTCATACAGGTAGTTCCACAGACCTCAAATCCAATTGCAAGTAAAAGTAAAAAATAGGAGTTCATCACTAACCTACTATCTCCTATTTTATTAATAAATTTATTTATATTTAGCAAGTATTTGTTTATGAATGAAAACTTTCTGCCAACAGAGCTTCTAGATAGTTGTTTATTTAACTTACTATTTTAACTTACTTTTTGATTCTGTTTTCATTTTATTTCTTAATTTATTTTTATTTTTCTATAATTTCATAAGAGAAACGCCTCCATTCCCCTGGTATCTGGGATTAACTATATATAAGATAAAAAGGTTCTAACGAATAATAAAAATAATGAGACATATAATCTGTTATTAAAAACCCGTTTTTTTCCGTTTTTCAATAATAAATTATATCCGATCATATTTTTATGCTTAATTACACCTGCTATAAGCGGAGGTGAAAAGAAAATGGGTTTTAATGACAGAGGAAACTCTCATCGGGGTGGAAACAGAGACTCTTCCCGGGGATATAGAGATAATTCCCGTGGCGGATTCAGAGGCGGAAACAGCGGACCAAGAGAGATGCATAAAGTTACATGCTCTGACTGTGGAGTAGAAACTGAAGTGCCTTTCAAGCCAACCGAAGGAAGGCCAGTCTACTGCAGGGAATGCCTTCCAAACCACAGAAAATTCTAAAAATAAAATTCTAACTCCAAAGTAAGGATTGCTCTGTAAATTTAGATTAAAATTTAGCATCAAAACTTACTTCACTTTTTATTCTGCTCTTGTTTTTAAGGAAAATAAGAAGGTTTCGAACTTTCAATTTACTTGATGACTTTACAACTTTATATACTAAGTATTAGGAATAATAATAGTAATAATACTAATCATAATAATGCTAATCATAATAGTAATAATAATAATAGTGATACAAAGTTAAATTTAAATATAGATATTTGCTCTGAACAATTCGAGGAATTAACTTGGCAAACTATAGAAGTAATATAAGGAAAAAGAAAGCAGGCACAGGAAACAGTATTTCAGCTACTCAGGAAGTAACAAGAGTCCGCACTCCCCGCAAAGAGAAACATGAAGTTCTGGCAACAGTTGGAAGCCTACTAGGCTCTAAAAGAGTGACTTTACAATGTATGGATGGGATCGTGCGTATGGGCCGAATTCCAGGCTCCAAGAATAAGAAGATGTGGATCAATGAAGGGGATATTGTAATTGTTTCTCCCTGGGAAATTCAGGATTCAAAAGCTGACGTAATCTGGAAATATACAAGGCCCCAGGTTGAATGGCTTGAGAGAAAAGGTTATTTGAAATAATCTAGATAAAATCTCATCTGCATAGTATAATTTTAGATAATTTTAGACAACCGGTTAGATATTCTATCCTGATAAATAATCTAAAGTACCAATCCAGATTCTCAGCCCAGAAAATAAGTCAGTAATCGGTCAAATAAATAGTCTCGACCAAATCAGCTTCTATCAAATTATTAAACATATTTTGGATTTAATGGACTAAATATTACACTTAAGCCTCTCAAAATGAGCAAAATATAAAGCATAAAGCTATAGAAAATACCATTTTGATTCCAAGAATAATTTTTTATGTAAATAACGATAATTTAACAAAAATTTTTCAGATATTATATAATTATGTAATTATAAATTTCATATGAAATAGATAATATCCTTCGGTTTTATTTCTAAATTTAATCTGAATATACTATTTTTCTTTGGACACTTTTTTCTTTCAAACTTTTCATTGATGGCTTATTATAATAAATAAACATAATTTTACATATCTGGCGTTTCTACAGTTAACTAAAATTCTGATCAAGTATTTAAATAAAACTTCTTAGTCTAAAATTTAGACAGTGCTAATTATCTACTCTGTTGCCATTTTTATGAGTAAGACTTATATAATTTGACGGTATAAGTAGGATCTATTAAAAATAAAGAGGCATATAATCTGTTATTAAAAACTAATTTCTGTTTTTAATCAAAGAGATATATAGAATCTTATTTTTAAGCTAATGCTATCCGCTGAAGCGGAGGTGAAAAGAAAATGGCTTTTAATGACAGAGGAAGTTCCTACAGGGGACGAGACTCCAACCGCGGAGGTTTTGGAGCCCCAAGGGAAATGCACACAGCAACCTGTTCTGACTGCGGCGCTGAGACACAGGTACCATTCAAACCCGATCCAGACAGACCAGTTTATTGCAGAGAGTGTCTTCCAAACCACAGAAAACCAAGAGAGAACCGCTACTAATCCCGGGTTCTTTTAAACAAATTCACTAACAATTATGTCTGTTTGGCCTGGCTTGAAAAAGTAAGCTGAACGGACTGCCTCTTTTTTACGCGATTCCTTTTGAGAAGGTTATAAAGACTTATTACCTTACATATATCAGTAAGCTCATAAAATACATTCTAAAATTGTAGTCTAAAATTGTAGTCTAAAATTCTAGCCTAAAATTGCAATCTAAAATCTTCATGTACAACTTTTTTGCCAGAATTATAGTTTAGTCTGCTATTTTGGAGAGATAGATTTATATAATAATCTACGTAGTAGTTGTATCTGAAAATAATGAGATATATAATCTGTTATTAAAAACTCCATTTTTGTTTTCAATAATAAATTATATCCGATCATATTTTTGTGCCTAATTACATCGGCTGTAAGCGGAGGTGAAAAGAAAATGGGTTTTAATGACAGAGGAAATTCATATCGTGGTGGAAGTAGAGACAGTAACCGTGGTGGATTCAGAGGCGGCAACAGCGGCCCCAGAGAAATGACTAAAGTTACATGTTCTGACTGCGGCGTTGAAACTGAAGTACCTTTCAAGCCAACAGAAGGCAGACCAGTGTACTGCAGAGAATGCCTTCCAAATCACAGAAAATTCTAAGCTAATCTGAGTCGAATGTTAATCTGAGGATCGTTGAATTTTCTGATGATCCGGCTTAACATTCTATTCATTTATTTGTTTTTATTCTCTTTGTTTTTCGCTTTTTGTTTCTGGGGATGTATCCTGAAAAAAAGGATATATTAATTTGGCCTGGGCTGTTTGGAAACAGAAATTCTCTTTGATATTATAACTGATATTACCTGTAAAAAGAAAATCAACGAGAACTAGGGGATATAACCAAACAATTTTATTTGTTGAATTTTGCAAAATAAGTAATATTAAAATCTCATATAGGAGGAATTAATCTGGCTAATTATAGAAGTGCTATCAGGAAAAGGCAAGCAGGATCTAATAAAGAAGTAGGCTCAGGAGACACTCCCGAAGTAACAAGAGTACGCACTCCTCGAAGGGATAGAAACGAAGTCCTTGCAACTGTAGCAAGTTTACTTGGTTCAAAAAGAGTTACCTTACAGTGTATGGACGGCGTGGTCCGTATGGGCAGAATTCCAGGCTCCAAAAAGAAAAAAATGTGGATTCGCGAAGGCGACGTTGTTATAGCTAACCCCTGGGAAATTCAGGACTCAAAAGCCGATGTTACCTGGAAATATACAAGACCTCAAGTTGAATGGCTTGAGAGAAAAGGTTATCTCAAGTAAAATATCTGTAAACCTCATTTTCCTTTCCAACTCCATATAACTTTTAACCAGTGTATACCTGTTTTCTGTGTTGGGGAAGAGAAAAATACACAGCAAAATACTTGCACTATCCAATCAAGTAAAT
>CAZFNE010000270.1:0-3700 GCA_964520335.1 uncultured Methanosarcinales archaeon
AGATAAAACAATGTAAAAGTATATTAATAAAGTTTAATAACTCTAATACAATTCCAATAATAGGGTTGGAAGTAGAGTTTGTTATAAGTTGATTTGTGATAATTCATAAAAAGAGCTTACAGATTTAATAAAAATTAACTCAGAGGCTCAATTTACAGGCCTATTTTTTAAAGGTCCTATTATAGAAGTCAGAGGATGTTAGCATCGCCTTAAATTGATAAAGGTCTACACTGAAAATTCTCAGGTCTCAAAACTCTTGAATAATTATGTGAATAGTTTATTGAATAATTGGTTTACTTCCATGTGCATGTTTGGGAAAAGGATCGGAGGAGTTGCTTATTAGTTACGATGAAGCCTTTCAAAAAGGCCTTGATCTTATTAAACATAAAAGGTATGAGAAATCAATTAATGTCTTTAACAAAATTCTGGAAAAAAATCCGGGGCATACAGGAGCGCTTTTTAATAGGGGAACTGCACTCCTGAGAACTAATAGACCAGAAGAAGCCCTCAATTCTTTTAATCGGGTTTTAGAGCTGGAACCAGGCAACTATCAATCTTTATATAAAAAAGGAAATGCACTGGCTGCACTTGGAAAATATGAAGAGGCTCTGGAAACCTATGATTATGCCCTTGAAATTAATCCAGAAGAGCCAAAAATCTGGTATAAAAAGGGGCTTTTATTTGCTGAAGTCGGAAGAGCCGAAGCCTCTATTCTTTGTTTTGAAAAAACTCTTGAGCTTGAACCCGGATGTGAAATTGCCTGGTATGCCAGAGGAGAGGCAGCCAGAAAAGCCGACATACATGAAGAAGCCCTGGAGTGTTTCGGGCATGTCCTTGAGATAAGCCCAAAAAATTCAGAAGCCTGGTATTCAAAAGGGCTCATTTTTGCAAAAATTGGAGATAACGAAAAAGCTCTTGAGTGTTTTAACTCCTTAAACCAGGAAAGTCCCAAATATATAGATGCACTTGAGCAAAAAAGTTTCTTACTGGAAAACCTGGGAAGAAAAGAAGAAGCTCTGGAATGCATTGATACTTTTTTAAAGAAAGTTCCTGCCAGCGAATCTGCTCTTCTGCGCAGGGGAATGCTCTTAAATGAGCTTTCTCGTTATGAAGATGCTGAAAAAACCTTTTTAAAAGCCCTGAAGTTAAATCCTGGAAATAAAGAACCATGGCTCAAGAAAGGGCTTGTTTCGCTAAAACTACTCAGATTTAATGAAGCAATTACTGATTTTGAAGAGGCTATCAAGCTTGATCCTGCTTATTTCGAAGCCTGGAATTACAAGTGCTTTGCTCTCATGAAGCTTGAGGTTTATGACGAAGCTCTTGAAGCCTTCAATTCTGCCCTTAAAATATATCCGGAATCAAAAGAGTTCTGGTATAATAGAGCTCTTGCACTTTTAAAGCTGGAACGTTACGAAGAGGCTTTACAGGCTTTTGCAAAAGTGACCGAACTTGACCCGGTTTATGGGGATACCTGGTTCCAGCAGGGACGTTTGCTTGTAAAACTGGGAAGATACGAAGAAGCCCTCAGAGCCTTTGATTCCATGCTAGAATATAATCCTGAATTTACAGATGCCCAAAAACTCAAAAGTAAACTCCTTATAGCTATGGGAAGACCAGAAGAAGCTCTTGAATCAATTTCAAAAAGCCTGGAGAAAGAACCTGAAAATCCCGATTTCTGGCTTCAAAAAGGCCTGATTCTTCTAAGGAACGAAAAACTCGAGCCCGCCCTGGGAGCTCTCGAAAAGTCGTCGGAGCTAAATCCTGAAAATGAGATCTGCTGGATGAATAAAGGTTTTGCCTTTTATTCCCTTGAACGCTATCCAGAAGCTTTAGCAGCGTTCGAAAAAGCCCTTCAAATTGATCCTTACCAGGAAAAAGGCTGGAACAGGAAAGGAATAGTCCTCGGGAAACTGGGAAAAATAGAAGAAGCACTTGCTGCTTTTGAAGAAGCCATCAAGCTTACGCCTGACTATGAAGAAGCCTGGAAAAACAAAGGGCTTATTTTGCTCGCTTCAGAGAATTACGAAAACGCTGAAAAAACCTTTTCCGAGATCCTTAAAATAAATGCGGAAGATCTGGATTCCATATATAATAGAGGCCTATGCTTACTACAGCTTGGGAAAAATGAGGATGCACTGGAATGCTTTGAAAAAATCTTATCCATAGGTTCAAAAAATTCCACTCTTGATTCAATCCCCAATTACTCTGACATTCTTTACAATATTGCAACTGCACAGATAGAATCGGGAAAAGCCGAAGAAGCCCTGAAAACCTTTGAAAAATTAGCTGAGATGAATCCGGAAGACCTGGCACTTAAATCCAAAAGAGCAGAGATTATAAAGGAACTGGCTTACCAACAGGGCCTCTCCTATTTTGAATGCGGGAATTTTGAAGAGGCCCTAAAAGCCTTCGAGACCGCACTTGAGGCAGCTTCTGTAATAGATGAAAGAACTGAAAATCCTGAGGTAGATACCAGAACAGGCTTTGATGAGAGAAAAGAACCTGGAAAAGAATATGAGCTGGCAGGGACAAATCTCCTTGATATCATTTACATGATAAGTTTTTCCTTATTGCGCCTGGAAAGGTATGGAGAAGCTGCTTCAGGTTTCCTGGAAGTCCTTGAGAAAGATCCTGAAAATACCGAAGCTCTGGCACATTTAAGTACAGCCTATTTCAAAATGAAGCTCTATGAACAGGCTCTTGAAACCTTTGACAGGGTATTAAGCAAAAACCCTGAAAGAAAGACTGTCCTTTTCAGGAAAGGATTGGTTTTAAAAGACCTGGGGTACTCGCAGGAAGCTTCAGCTATTTTTGATTCCGTGCTTGAACTGAAACCCGATTGCACGTATGCTCTTGAACAGAAAGCATACACTCATTTTGATCTGGAAGAGTATCAGGAAGCAATTGAGGCCTTTAAAGCTGCCCTGGAATATAATCCTGAAAAAGATGATCTGTATTACTGTAGAGGTGTTGCATGTTTCAAGCTGGAAAATTTTGAAGAAGCTCTAGAGGCCTTTAAAAGGGCACTCAGCCTGGGGTATCAAAACCCGGATCTTCCCTATTACACAGGAATTTCCTTTTTTGAACTTCAGGAATACGAAAAAGCAGTACAGGCGTTTAATAACATGCTGGAATCAGGGGCTCCTAATCCTGAAATTCTACAGAAAAAGGCCCATGCGCTCTTTGAGCTTGGACAGATAGAAGAAGCAGTCTCAATAGTTGATGCCCTCCTCGAAATGGCAATTGAAAACCTAAATATTGAAAATGAAGACGAGAATGCAGGAATGGGAGAAAACAAAGGGCAAGATAATAGCATAGAATTCCAGGATTCCCAGATTTACCCACAAGCATTTGATGGAGTGCTTGAAAAGTTTGCTGCGGCTTTAATAGAGCTTGGAAGGTACGAAGAAGCTCTCCTGCCTCTTGGAAGACTTGCAACTACCGAGCCAGCTTCTATTGGAGCTCTGTATAATAAAGGGGTTGTCCTGCTGGAATTAAACAGGCCGGAAGAAGCCCTTGAGACATTCTCAAAACTTATTTCGCTATACCCCGAGTTTAAGAAAGGCTGGTATAGAACAGGGCTTACTCTTTTTTCTTCAGGGCTTTATGAAGAAGCCCTTGAAGCTTTTATGCAGGCCTTAATGCATGAGAAAGAAGAGAATCAGGAAGAAAATCAGAACGGGGAAAATCATAAAGA
>CAZFNE010000270.1:3800-5098 GCA_964520335.1 uncultured Methanosarcinales archaeon
TTCTGATTTAGATAAAGGAGAAGCAAGTGCCCCAGCGGAAAACCGAGATATAAAAACAGATGATACAGGTAATGCAGCCGATAAAACTGATAATGCAAAACTAACAGATAGCAGTACAGGAATATACACTGTAAAAGATACACAAAAAAATGTCGGAGAAAATATAGAAGAAAATAAGAATAAAGAGAGAAGAAAGGAAGGAAAAAGGAAGGAATCAGCCCAGGATGAGAATTTGGAGCTAGATAAATTTGAAATTGAGGACGCCTGGCTGAAAATAGGGCTTTGCCAGCTTAAAATGCAGTGGTACAAAGAAGCTCTTCAGACTTTTGGAGTCCTGCTTGAAACAAGACCTGAGATTGGGAACCTCTGGTACTTAAGAGGAATTTGCCTTAAGGAGCTTGGCCAGAATGAAGAAGCTTTAAAAGCCTTCGGAAAAGCTGTTGAGCTCGACCCTATTATAGAAGCTGCCTGGGAGCAGAAGGGACTTATTCTTCTCACTTTGAACAGGCATGAAGAAGCCCTGCAGGCGTTCAATTCGGTGCTGGAGATTAATCCTGAAAATGTAAACATCCTTTATAAGCGGGCATTAACAAATTTCAGGCTCAGGAATTTTTCAGAAGCTGCCAGAGATCTTGAAAGAGTCCTGCTTTTTGCTCCTGGTTCCCCGGAAAGCCCTGAAGCTTACTATACTCTCGGAATCGCCAGGGCGGAGCTCCAGGACTTTGAAAAAGCCCTGAGAGCTTTTGAGATCGTGCTGGAAAATGACCCCGCGCACAGGGAAGCCCTTTACAACAGGGCCCTTGCACTCTTTGCTCTTGGGCAGTACGAGGCTGCTGCCGAAGCTTTTGAAATGCTGCTCTCAACCGAACCTGAAGATCCTGAGGGCCTTAATTACCTCGGGCTTTGTCTGCTGGAACTTAACCGCCCCTCAGAAGCCTTGCAGGCTTTTGAAAAAGCTGCCCTTTTCAACCCCAGGCATGAAGAAGCCCTTTATAATGCAGCTACAACCCTTATCAAGCTAAACAGAACACAGGAATCTCTTGACTATTTTGACCGCATCCTTGAAAATTCTCCGGATAATCTTGATGCCCTGAACTACAAAGGTGTAGCTTACTGCACTCTCGAACTTTACAGGGAAGCCCTGAAAGCCTTCGACATGGTGCTTCAAAAAGACCCGAAGAATATAAAAGCAATTTATAATGTGGGAGTCACCTGCTTCAAACAAAAACTCTACGAAACAGCAGCTAGAGCCTTCAGTGAAGCTCTTTCCCTCAATCCCTGGCATGAGAGGTCTTTGA
>CAZFNE010000271.1:0-5078 GCA_964520335.1 uncultured Methanosarcinales archaeon
CCAGTAAAAACAACAGACTTACTTCAAACACCTCTACTAGACAGATTTACCTCGTACTTAATTATACATTTCAATTTCATACTGGATAAACATTCAGGCGCGTTAAAATTTAACTAATTTAACTTAACCGAATACCTTTTTTTAATGCTTCTTAAACACTGATTTTATTTTAATAAGACATTTCTAAAGCAATATTTTAGATTATTTTTCAAACATACTGAATATGAAAAGGTATAGTGTTTTTTAACTCTTCTTTTTAGGCTGGAATCCCCATGTAGATTTTATGAATTTCTTTGGCTACATCTTCAGCGCTGTTGTATTCTTTCTCTGGAAGCATTCCGAATTCCTGCATTATATCAGGAGTTGCTTTGCTCTTCTTTCCCTGGTCAATAATACCTTTCTTTTTAATAGGGAAATTAGTAGTTTGTAATATTTTCTGCATTTCCATAGGAAGTTCTTTAATGTTTCCAACTCCACTATCAGTCTCCATAATATCCTCCTTTCACATCTTATTTAATTTTTCTCAAATATTTTCTCTAAAATTTGTTGATGGTTTTGTTGAATTTTTATCACTTTCTTGAATATATTCCTCAAAGGATGCTGCCTATTCTTTTGAGTATAAGTATTAGAGTGGATTTACTATTTAAATCTTAACATCTATTGATGAAAAAATAATACTTTTTGTTAGTTTTAGATAATTTTGTATTATGGAGTCTAATTAGTTATTCATTTCTTATAATCGATTAGCAGTAAAATTAAGATTATCTCTCCAAAAATGCGTTCATATGGTTGAGAAATTAGAGTATGTAAATGTAAATTCAAAAATTTTTATTTAATCAGATCCCTCTGGAAAAAACCCACATCTTTTTGGCAGCAATGTTAGTATGTTATTTTAAGATAATTTCTCAAAAAAGCACGAGTAGAGGTTAACAAACCTTCAATTGACAACTAATAAACGAGAATTTGATACCTAATCCCGCCTATTTTACTGTTATGGGAATTTTCGTATCGTTTATTGGGAAAAAATTAAATTGACCTGTAGAAAATCTCAAGTTTTAACTTCTATTTTTGATCTTTTTACTCTTTCAGTGAATTTAATTAAAGGTATTATTTAAAGTATTTAATAGGGTAACCAAGCCTGACATATGCAGGTTTTTAAATTGATTTAAGATTTCTTCCGGGGTTCCAAATTGCTGGGTCTTCCCTCTATCCAGAATAAGAATCCTATCGGCTAGTAGCATGGCTTCTTCAAGGTTATGCGTGATAAATAACAGAGGAATCCCTGTTTTCCTTTGTAGATTTCTTATTTTCTTTGTAAGGTCAGCTCTCATTCGGATATCAAGTGCAGAAAAAGGTTCATCTAAAAGTAGAATTTCCGGTTTTGGAGCCAGGGCTCTTGCCAGAGCAACTCTCTGGTTCTGCCCTCCTGAAAGCTGGGACGGATACAGAGTTTCTAATTCTTCAATATGAAAAAGGTCCAGCATCTCCAGAACTCTTTCGTCCTTTTCTCTTTTATTCCAGTCCTTCAAGCCGCATTCAATATTTTTTCTGACGTTCATATGAGGAAAGAGAGTGTAGTTCTGGAAAACATATCCGAGATTGCGCTTCTGGATGGGCAGATTAATTTTTTCTTTCCTCTCATAATAAACTCTATCCCCAACATTTATTCTTCCCTCATCTGGCTCCGTGATGCCCGAAATGCATTTAAAAAGTGTAGTTTTTCCTGAACCTGAAGGCCCAAAAAGTACAACAAGCTCATTTTCCATCTCAAAACTAATATCCAGCAGAAAAGTTTTCTCGATGCCTTTTCTTTTATCAGATTTAGATCCGCAATAGCTTTTTTTAAGGGAAACTTTAACGCCCAAAACTCATACCTCAAGTTTTCCTACAAATCTTCCAGTCAGGGATATTGCCAGCAGTGATACAACAATCAGGATTAAAACAAGGGTCTGGGCAAGTTCGTTATTTCCTGCCTGAAAGGCGCTGTATATTGAAATAGACATAGTGTTTGTTTTCCCTGGAATATTTCCCGCTAGCATAAGAGTTGCTCCGAATTCCCCAATAGCTCTGGCAAAACTGAGGACTAATCCTGCAAGTATTCCCTTTTTTGCAATTGGAAGAGTCACTATTAAAGCAGTTTCAAGCTCGCTTCTTCCAAGAATATAGGCTGCATATTCGAGTTCCTTATCCACAGCTTCTATTGCTGCTTTTGCTGTCCTTACCATTAGAGGAAGGGAAACTACATAAGCTGCGATAACTGCCGCCTGCCACGTAAACATTATCCCTGTGCCCAGAATGTCAAAAATCATATGCCCAAGGAATCCGTTTTTCCCAATAAGAATCACGAGCAAATAGCCTATTACAGTAGGGGGAAGTACAAGTGGAAGGGTTAAGAGCAGTTCTGCAAGTTCTTTTCCTCGAAAATCCTTTCTAGCAAATATATAAGCTATTCCCACTCCACTGCACAGGACAAGGATTGAAGATATGGTGGCTATCCAGAGTGTAATAGATAAAGGGAACCATACCTGATCTAACATTGAAATCATATCCTTTTGTTTTCTTGTGATTTCCGATTATTTTTCGAATTGGTTTTTGGATTATTTTTCGGATTATTTTCCTGTTTGGTTTTCGGATAATTCGGTAAACCCGTATTCTTCCAAGATCTCCTTTCCTTCTTCTCCAGTTACGAAATCAACAAACTCCCGGGCTTCTTCCTTATTTTCAGATGAAGAAATTATAGCTATAGGATATGTAACAGGCGTACTTACAGGCACACTTGCAACAATTTTGATACTGCCTGGCTCAGCATTTTTAGCATCGGTCAGATATACAAAACCTGCATCAACTTCCCCTCTTTCTACATACACAAGGGCCTGTTTGACATCATCAGCAAGTACCAACTTCTTCTCGGTCTGATTCCACAGCCCTGCTTCGGTAAGTGAAAGTCTGGTATATTTTCCTATAGGAGCAGTATTTGGATCACAGGTACTGATTTTCTGAACTTCAGGATCTGTCAGATCTTCCAGGCTGGTTATATTTAGGGTGCTGGATGCAGGCACTATAAGGACAAGCGAATTCTGAGCAAAATCTTTTCTTGAACTGTTTAAAATAAGGGATTCATTGCCAAGCATATCCATCTGGCTTTCATCTGCTGAAGCAAAAACATCTACAGGAGCTCCTCCTTCTATTTGCGTGCGCAGATTTCCTGAACCCCCAAAATTAAGGCTCACATTAGTCTCAGGATTTTCCTTTTCAAACTGAGAAGCTATATCCGTAAAAGCCTCTGTCAGGCTTGCAGCCGCAGAAACCGTAATAGTTTCAGACTCCTGTTTGGAGCCTGGAATATACTGAAAAGCTGCAAATAATATGGTCAATAAAACTAGAATTGCAATAATCGATATAGTTTTTTTATTTTTTTCCATGCTACTTCCTCGTACCTACACAACTTGTTTTATTAACAAGTCGTTATGTTCTGCCAAACATAACGAATTTTCCCTTTAATCTTATAGTATAAGAAGATTTCCAGTGTATCTTCAAAAAGAGTTTTCCAATGAATTTTATCTCCTAAAAATAAACCATTCGGCAATTTGAGAGAAATTTATTCTTAGGGAAAAAGTTGTTTAAAAATGAGTTTTCTTTGGATTTTTTTAAGAGGGTATTTTCCTATCGATACTTATATAAAATACCTGTTTATATGATTTTAAGTCAAACAGTTTAACCTTACTTTTTCACTGATATGTTATGCCTGACATATCATAAAGGATTGACTATTATATAAAACAGGGTTTAGGCCAACATAAAATGCCCTATTACCTGTAGTAAACCGTAATTCCGAAAATTTGGGCTTCTCGGCTGGGCCCTCTAAATAGCTAATCTCCTGTTAAAAATTAATTTAACGTATAAAACATACCTGTCAATTATGTTTATGCTTACATAATGGATTACTATCTCTCGAGTCTTTATTATTTCCTCAAATCTATCATATAGGCTCTTTAATCTATTTCGTTATGTTCATTCAAACATAACGTGTAAATCGGTGGTGAATATTTGTATAAAAATTCAGATTTGGAAAAAGCCAGCATGGAAGCTATCTTAAAACGGATAGAAGATCCTAAATTGCTCCCTCAAATAGAAAAAGTAATTCCTTTTCATGGTTTTCTCACCTCTGGAGCATTAATTGGTATTCAGATGCTCAATATTGCAAGAAGAGAACTCGATATCCAGGAAGGTGAACGGATATATGTCACCTGTGAAACCCAGAATTGCGTGCCTGACCCTTTTCAAATTCTTGCAGGAGCAACTATTGGAAACGGAGGATTGAAACTCCGGAATCTTGGTAAAATGGCAGCTACCGTAAACAAACAGGCTCCAGAAGGCATTCACAGCATAAAAGCAATCCGAATTATTCTTGATCCCGATAAAACAAAAGCCTATCCCAAACTCCATTCCTGGTTCCTGAATACAGAGAAACTTCATCACGAAGAGGTAGTTCCAGTCCTTTTAGAAGCAGGAGAGACAGTTTATACCTGGGAACTTGTGGATATTGAAATTCCGGCTCGAAAGAGAAAACGGGTTATAGGCTGTAAAAATTGTGGAGAAATGTTTATTCAGCATAATAATGAGCTACTGTGCGGGGAATGCACAGAATAACGGTAAGAGGTAAGCAAAATGGAAAATGATTCGATTATCTGTATTTTTTCCGAAAAAAAAGATAAAAAGCTCCTCTATTCGCCTGAGAAATGCATAGGCTGTGGAACTTGCGTTCAGGCATGCCCTAAAGGTAATCTGGCTATCGGAGCTGTAGGAGCCATTACCAGAGAGCTTCTGGATGCCAATTTC
Source organism: uncultured Methanosarcinales archaeon (assembly GCA_964520335.1). Lineage (GTDB taxonomy): Archaea > Halobacteriota > Methanosarcinia > Methanosarcinales > Methanosarcinaceae > Methanosarcina. Next base: position 4,840 of record CAZFNE010000271.1, read on the forward strand.
CTGGAAATAAAAGAAAGTGAGGCCTGCCTTGTTTGTGGAATTTGCGCAAAAGTTTGTCCTACAGGTGCTCTTGAATTAAAGCAGGAAGGAAAATCTCTCATTGATATGTCCTATCTCTCCAGGGCCATGAAAAAAACGTCTGTAAACGAGAGTTGTGTCCACTGTGGGCTCTGCGAAGAGATATGTCCCAGAGATTGTATCCAGGTAACCAGAGGAACAGCAGAAGATGGAAGCCTGAA
>CAZFNE010000272.1:0-5063 GCA_964520335.1 uncultured Methanosarcinales archaeon
GAAAAATAGGATAGAATTTTAATATCAATTAGTGGATACTGTCAAATTAAGGTTACAAGCCACGTGATCACTTCTTACCAATTCAACAAATTTAAGATTCAGTATATTAGTACAATAATCCGACACAATAAAGAATTTGGTTTTTATAAGGTATAAAATGACATGAATGGTAAGAATTTTTTTAATTGTCAACTATAAATTTATTATTGAAGCTATTTAAAGAGGTAAAATCTTCGACGTTTCTTCTTACTCTTATGTAATCTGTTGTTATTACAGGGTAGCCGAGGCGTATGGCAAAAGCGATTTTCTGATCATCAGGAATTGAAATAATTTCCTTTAACTGTTTCTCGACATCCTCTGCTGCAAAAAAACTTATAATCTGCATGCCTATGTCTAAAGATTCAGCCATTAGCCAAATATTTTCCATAACACACCCCAGACCTATAAAGCCCATAACATCGTTTTCTGAGGCAGGGGCCCTTTTTGTTTTATCATAGGTGATGATAAGAAGGGTTGGGCAATCCCTCATAATATTTCCGAGATTTAAAGGAGGGGTTTCTTTGGCAATTTTTTCAAAATCCGCATTTGGGTCACGCCACGAGGGAGGAAACATGGTTGCCATAATCCCGACTTTCTTTTTCTCAAGTTCTTCAGTTGAAAAAGAAAGCTGGTTGGAATTTTCCTTGATAAAATCAGCTGAAGCTTTCGTTTTTATGTTTCCTATTTTCTCCAAAAGACCTTTATCATCTATTACGAGAATATTAAAATTCTGCATATTATGAGCTGTCGGGGCCCAGGTTGCGCTCTCCAAAATTTTTTTCAGGTCGTTTTTGGCTACTTTTTTATCAGGGTCAAAGGCATCCCTGGTCGAATGTCTTTTTTTTATTAATTCCAATAGGTCATTTTCCATTATATTATTCCTCCATTTTCAAAACCTCTTTGTTGAATACCTTAGAGGCTGTCTTAAAATTCAAATCGTTCCTACAATTGGATAATGAACAATTTTAACTTTAAATTTTTCTGCTTTTGCTATACAGTTGTCTACTTTATATGATGGTACTGCATTATTCGGAATCTCATCCGGCCTCGTAGACACACAGAGGACGCAGCTTCAATCTACCGGCTTCTGTTATCTTTTTTTCAAGTTCTTTAATTTTAGTAGAAATGTTGTTGATATACAATCACCTTCCTAAAAAGTCACTTTGCATCCAACCTTTTTCAATCCAGTAATCGCAGTTATGAGTCCAGTGGTCTTTATGGGCAAGGAGGTTATATTTGAACCGTTCTCTCCAGGCTTTATTTGCAGCTTCCTGTTCAGGATATTGCCTCTTCTCTTTTATCGCTTTTACAAGATCTTTTCCCATTTCACGTGATTTTTCCATAGCTCCTTCTAGAGATGAAGGACCCTGCGACATTGCACAGCCCACTCCTCCAATAGTGTTGCCTCCACAGGCTTTCGTATAGTTGTTCATAATATCAAGTACAAATTCCACTTCACCGCTACCTGCTGTAGTTAATGATAAACCGTATTTTCCTTCAAAGAGCTGTTCATGAACCATAAGTGGACTTCTATCGAATAAAGTCTTGAGCTGAGCTGTCACATTTGTTATGTAATTAGGGCTGCTCAAGATTATACCATCCGCAGCTAATATTTTCTCCATTACGAAATTGAAATCGTCTTTTATTGTGCATTCACCTTTCTTATGGCAGGCATCGCATGCGGTGCAAAATTTGATATTTAATTTTGCAACATCGATAGCTTCGACTTCGGCTCCTGCCTCTGCAGCTCCTTCCAAGGCTGCATCCATCAATTTTAAAGTACTACTTTTTTTGCCTCTTGGGCTTGACAGCACACCTACTATTTTCATATTTTTCCTCTTTTATTTTTAATAAATTGACAATAAATTATTTCAATTAAGATTCCTTATAATTTTTGTAACTTCTATAGGGTTATTGGTGACTTGAATTAATTCGTCATACGATACTGATATTCCAGCGAGGCTTCAGGAATAGAAAAAAGGATTCTATAAAGTCTTGTAATCTTAGAGTCTTTTTTGGCTGATATTGAACCTAAATAGTTGTTCAGCCCAAACGATTTCCAGAACCGAAGAAAGATAGATTTGAATATAAAAAAGAGTTCCATGCCGAGAACTATTGATTTATTACTTGGGAGCGCGGAGTGTCACGAATGCCCTGACTTGAAAGTCAGGGATGAAGTGAACTCTCGCCTCTCTTTGATTTAGATCAAACTCAAACCGTCACCCTGTTGTAAGCAGCTTTCTTAGTACCAAAATACATGAGTTGTGAATGCAACCTATATTACGAAAGTTTTGTCTGAGAACACTAAATTATTTCCGAAATAACAGCGGACGGCTTTTTCATACCCTACCTTTTTAGGTAGGGTGGCCGTCAGCAATTTGATTCGTTCCATATGCCATTAAATATACTTGCTTGGTAAGATGCAATCGACACGTTTGGAACCCATATAGCTATCGTAGAGTCGATATCCAGAATATTGTCTTCTACCTTTGAGAACAGAATTAGTAGTTCTTTGTCATCTATTATTACAAATTTTGAAAATTCAGGTCCACCTATTTTTATTTTAGGTATAACCGAAGATAAGTTTTTAATTATGTCCAATTCACCATCTTTCAGTTTTATACTCTGTCTAGATATAGCACGTATATATAGCCCTTTTTTCGTAGCATATGATAATTCTTTTTTGAGCTGCTCAATTTCATTTTCAGAGTAAAGGGCTCCCAATAACGTAATGTCCTTTTTAGCTCTTCTTATCATATCAATTGTTTTTGCCGTGATATTATCCATTCCTCTTAAAAGCCATACCTTAGGGATTTCCTTATCCAGTAACTTATCATACAGCATGGACAATTGATTTGATACATCGTCAACTTCAGAATTAAAGACGGCTTTTCTTTCTTCGAGTACATCTCTAGGGTATTTAGCAGTATAAGTAATAGGTCTTGTGTGTTCTGCAGTTATCCATTTCTCGGTTTCGAGTCTTCTTAGGACATCATATATTTTCGTCCGTGGAACCTCTGATTCAACAGCAAGCTCAGTTGCATCACTTGGACCCAGCGAAACAAGCGTCGCATAAACTCTTGCACCGTAATATGTTAATCCTAATTTTTGTAATGTCACTAACGCTTTTTCATCGAGCAACATATTCTATGATCACCATTTTTAGACATTTTACTATTTTGCAGTAGAGCTTTTGTGATCGTACAAACACTATTTATTATGGTCTTCATACTAATGAAGATAAAGTTGATTTGGCTCTTAAAATTTCAATTAGAGGAATGAGTATCCAGGGGATTGCCAATGTTTTTGAGGTGCAACCGGTTACTGTAAGTAATTGGTTAGCTCGTGCTGCCAAACAATGTGAAAAAGTGAATGAAGCAAAAATGAAAAATCTGGATTTGCCCAAGATAGAAATGGATAAGGTGTGGGTAATAGTCCAAAAAAATAGTCCAAGAATGGGAATTTATGAAGATGATGGCCGTGAATGAGGGTAGCTTTTGCACAAAGTTGCCAATAGTTGACTTCATCATAGGCCCAAGAAAACAATTTGTGGCGGACAAATTGCTGGAATCAGTAGTAAAACGTTTAAAATCGATTCCACTCTTCGTAACTGATGAATTAAAATTTTATGCAGAAGCTATTTTGAAAAAATATGGAGAACCAATGGAGTTTCCAAGAACAGGAAAACGAAGAAGACCAAAAAATCCAAAGAAATGTTCCTGTGAAAGATTTAAGGTATGCTCAGGGAATTAAAGATGAAAAAGGAGGAAAAAGGAAGAAAGTTGACTGGAAAGTAATATTTGGGGATCATATTGAACAAAATCATATCTCAATAAGCTTGCTTGAAAGCCAGAATCTAACTTTCAGACAAGACAATAACGAGTCTCAATAAAGACGATAGGACTTTCAGAAAAAATGGAGTGGTTAGTTAATCATATGAGATCCTATTGCACTCACTTTAACTTCTGCAGAGGGCAGGTGGATTTAAAATATGAAGATGAAAGGAAAGTTAAACGTAAAAACAAACCAGCAAGAGTGTGGAATTACGGAGTTAAAGTGGAAATTAAGAGATTTGATTTAGACCTTGAAAACATCAATCACATAATTGTGGACTACCGACAATTTTGCGGTTTAATGTTATTGATTTCTCTATTAGACTACGTAAATCCTATATATAATAGTAGAATCATTTCAGTAGAGTCCATATTTCATTTACCTTATATCCCCAATGTTAAAATTTCCAGTCCAATCCGGTGAGATTTCCATGAAACCAGAGCTAACACTTGACAAATCCAGACAAATGTTTGAAAAAGCTAAAACCCTGATCCCTGGGGGAGTTAGCAGTCCTGTACGCGCAATTAAGCCCTATCCTTTCTATACCGCGTCTGCTGACGGTTCAAGGATAAAGGACCTTGACGGGAATGAGTATATCGATTATTGTTTAGCTTACGGCCCTGCAATTCTCGGACACAACCATCCTGTAATAAAAGAAGCAATAAAGTCCCAGTTAGACAAAGGCTGGCTCTATGGGACTCCCACCGAGCTTGAAGTGATTCTTGCCGAGAAAATCGCGGGGTATTATCCAAGTATTGATATGCTCCGCTTTGTATCTACGGGCACTGAAGCTACAATGAGCGCACTTAGGCTTGCTCGCGGCTTTACACGCAAAAATAAATTCATAAAAATTGAGGGCGGCTTTCATGGAGCTCATGACGCCGTACTCGTAAAGGCAGGCTCAGGAGCTTTAACTCTGGGAGAACCCGATTCCCTGGGTATTCCTGCGGATTTCACAAAAAACACCTTACAGGCTCCTTACAATAATATTGAAGTTATGGCTGAACTTGTGGAAAAGAACCGGGATGAACTGGCTGCAATTATTCTTGAGCCTGTACTCGGAAATATAGGGCCTGTACTTCCACTGCCTGGTTATCTCAAAGAACTCCGGAAGCTGACCCTTGAAAATGATGTGCTCCTGATCTTTGATGAAGTAATAACAGGGTTCAGGCTCGCAATGGGAGGGGCCC
>CAZFNE010000273.1:0-5026 GCA_964520335.1 uncultured Methanosarcinales archaeon
TTGTACAGAACAGGGCTTTCGGATAGTCTCTTAGTAACTCTAGCATCTAGTAACTATAGCATTTAGTAACTATAGAATCTAGTAACTATAGCATCTCTGTATTTTGATTAATATTTGAGCACTGTACGAATTGTAACAATTATGAATTGAATTGCCATATAAATTCCAAAAACTTAATGAGTATTCCTTTTGTCTGGAAATTTGAATACAGCAGTGTAAACAATACTGGTGTGTGAAGTTATTTAATTTTAAAAAACATGTACTCCAGAGAGGAAAATGGTAGACGCTTCTTTCTCATTGTTTCAAACAAATCCACAATTTTCAGCCCTGATTTTAATTCTGGTGCTGTGGGAGCTTTTCTGGAAGGGTATAGCTCTATGGAAGGCAGCACGAGAATCTCAGAAGTACTGGTTTATCGCTATACTCATTTTGAATACGGTAGGTATTTTACCTATCTTTTATATTTTCTTATTTAAGGAAGGAAAAAAGGGAATATAAATCAAGAAGATCAAATTGCACATCTCATACCGATTTCAGAAAATTAGTTAAAAATAGATAATAGGGCTTTGGGTCCCTATTCTCAGGTCTCTACCTGCACCAACCCATCGATTAAGAGGAAAACCTATTATCTTAACTTAGACATCTTTAAGTACTTTTAATGTTGTGTCAACAATGTTTATTTTTGTGACGACAAATTAAATAGCCTACACATACGCCTTTAACAAAACCAATTAAACCGACGGCCATAACAACACTAAAAGCTATTTTTGCAGCTTTTTTGCACACTCTTTTAACCCCGGTCACAGATACACCTCTATTATTTTAATTTTCGATTAGGCTTTTCTTAATTTAATATGTTTTAATATTATAATAATAAATGCGTAAGTACATTTTTTTATGCTTGGCATATTGTTGAGATCTGCCAGCCAGCAAAAAATAAAACACATTTTTTGAATTACAAACATATTCTCAAAACTCTCATTATATCACAACAGTTCCTTTTGATCTTGGAGGTGCTACCCTTAACCTTGCAGCCCATCACGCAAAACTGGGAGAAACACTGATGTGCTCACAGCAGTAGGAAAGGACGAGCTGGGAAAAATTCTGCTTTCCAGAGCTGAGGAGACGGGAATTGATACTTCATATATCTGTATTGATGAGAACAGGCCTATGGTGACTGTTACTGTTGAGCTGGAGAATGGAGGGACCCTGTTTTCACAATCAATGAAGGTGTGACCTGGGAAGCAATTCCCCAAGTGAAAGAGGATTTGAAGCTTTTAAAGACGAGGAATGGGATGTTTTCTGCTTCGGAACCCTTGCGCAGAGGTCTGAAGAAAACCGGAAGACTTTTAAAAGGCTGCTTTCGGAAATAAAGGCAAAACATTTTTTCTACGATGTAAACCTGAGAGCCGGGTTCTACAGACAGGTATCCGGACATATCCATAATCTGCATAACAAAAGAACCTGAGGGAGCGGCTGTTTATTATGAAGGGGTTTACGAGGAGATAAGGACCACTCCCATATAAGTTGCAGATACAGTAGGAGCCGGAGATGCTTTTTCCGCAGGTTTCCTTTACACTTATTCAGGGTACGGAGTTTCAAAAGCCGCTTCAATTGCCGGTATCCTTGGAACATATGTCGCATCAAAACCGGGTTCTGTGCCTGAATATTCCGAAGAACTCATGGAAAAATTAGGGATGATCACAACCATAAAATAATTAATATACCAATCCATTCAGTTATCTACAATGTCGTCTAAGAAATCTTAGAGGGTCCAGACACGGTACAGATTTGGCATAAAAATAAGGAGAACAAATCTGATCTTCAGAAAGGTGTAAAAAGTAATTAGAAAGCACCAGAAAGCGGAGGAGAAAAGGATGGAAAAAAACAATGAAAAACCAGATACTTTAACAGCCGGAATATACGTAATAGGCTTCATAATATGCGGATACTTAATCATAAAAGCCATTTTGAAGTTATAAACTACTTTCTTCTTTTACGATTTTTATCAGAACTCTTCTCTTCCGATTATTTTTTTCGACAAATAAAAAGCCAGAATCATTCCGATTATGACCCCTATTACCACTCCCAGGATTTCCATTACGTGGCTTTGCAGGAACTCAAGGTGGAAAGATGCTTCAAACATTTCCAGTATGTGTTCCACTCCAACATAATCCCTGGAGTCTCTTGGAAAATTCCACCCGAATAGGGGCCAGAGGAAAGTTTGAGGATCAGATCCCATCTGGTCTTCAAAGAGGTGTAAAAAGGAACCTGATGCAAGGGAAAGACCCCTGATATCTCTCTTTCTTTCATACATGTATAGACCTATGAAAAAGAGAAGAAGAGAGAACAGCAGGGTATGACCTACAATGCGTCCGCTTGCAAAAGTCGAAGCGAAGATCACTTCACCTATTGGTTTATCAATCAAATCAGGCAGAATAGCTCCGATTACCAGATATCGTGGATCTATAATAGTCTTTAACCTGGGTATAAAAATCCCAAGTCCGAAAAAGATCCCAAGCGTAACGCCCAGATGTCCAAAAAGAAGCATCAAGAAATAAACTGTCCTTTTATATTTAAATATTATCGAATTCTATACAAATTTTATTGTAATGAGACGTAAATATGAGGTTCTCAAAAATAAATATTAAAGAAAAAAGTTTGAACTTAATAAGATTACTGGCTCCTGATTGATCGGTTAAGACTAACAATATCCGAAAACTAAATTTTTTTAATTATTTCTTCTACGCCTTAAAGGGCAAGTTGCCTCACCACCAATATACGAAAAATAAAAAAAGAATAAGGAGTTAAGAGAAAATAAACATAAGAAAAATCTATGATATTTCTGTACAGAGGCGCAATTAGGGTTGAAGATGACGGCGTACTGTTGCGATCACATCGCAGGCAGAAAAAAATCAGGTTTGCTAATATTAAAAAGGGATTCCCCAGAGGGGGTACCATTTTTCTACATTTTTTTCGACAGGCATTTCCCTTTCCATCTCTGCCCTGAGCCTGAATTCAAAGGGGCTATCCCTCTGCTTGCCTGAAAGCGGAATGAAGGGATAATAAGTTCCCTGTTTAAAGTTGTAGATCCAGTAAACTGCTTTTCCGCTGCCAGCCTTTCCACGGACTTTTTCATCATGCTCGGCTGCTCCGGCTTCAGGTTCGCTGTCAAACCTGTAAATGGCGCAGAGGATCTGTTCGCCAAAACCACGGTCTTCTAGGGTCTGGCTTACAAGGTGAATGCTTGCAACAAGGTCTTCGAAATCAGGGTCTTTGAAAACAGCCCAGAGGAAATTGAACTCATCCTTTTCCAATTTGAACTCGGTCTCCGTCTCCTTTGAGCTGAACTCCAGAAGCTCTTCGATCTCCTTTCGAGCAGATTCATAAGCTGTAGCCCCTATTGGCTTGAAACAGATCCCTGCAGACCCAGAAGGTTTCAGTCCAAGATTACTTTCCAGAGTAACGCTTGCTGTAGAGATTGCAAATAGATTGTCACTTTTTGCTTTCGGAAGCCTGCTCCTCCCGAGAACTGCATCCATAAAATCTCGAAGACTCATTCAGATAATCTCCTTCATCCTCTCGTTTTTAATTTATCCAGCCTTAATTTACATTTTTATTTTTTTTATTTAGTTCTTTGTTTTCTAATTTAACTTTTATGTTTTCAATCTGTCTTTTTATTAACTCATTTCTTGCTGCATTCTCTCAAGCTTGGCTATTCTTTTTTCCACAGATGGGTGAGTGGAAAAGATGTCCATAAACGAAGAGCCCGAGATTGCAGGGATGATAAAAAAGGCATTCATCCCCTCTACTTTCCTGAGATCTTCACTCGGCACCCTTTCCATGACTCCGCTTATCTTCATAAGGGCAGAGGCAAGATTTGCAGGCTGCCCGGTGATAATTGCCGACCCCCGGTCTGCAGAAAATTCCCTGTAACGTGAAAGGGCACGTATAAGCAGGAAGCTGACAACCCAGACTACGATTGAAACTAGCCAGACAAGCAAAATGCCTCCTCCGTCCCGCTTCCTATCTCCTCCCATATTTCCGAAGTAAAGGCTGTAGCGGACAATGTAGAAAGCTACAGTTGAGATGAAACTGGCAATCGTAAGTACAGCCATGTCCCTATTCTTGACATGGCTCAGTTCGTGGGCAAGCACTGCTTCGAGTTCGGCCGGAGAGAGTTTATCCATTATTCCCGTTGTAACTGCAACAACAGCTTTATTCGGGCTTCTGCCTGTAGCAAAAGCATTTGGAACCCGTGTCTGGACAATTGCAACCTGAGGCTTCGGGAGGTCGGCTATTGCGCAGAGCCTTGTAATCATTCCGTGCAGCTGCGGAGCCTCACTTTCAGAAACAATATGTGCACCGGTTGTCCAGAGCACCATTTTATCCGAATAAAAGTACTGGATGGCCATAAAAAAACCAATGAATAAAATCATGAAAACCGGAGGTGTTCCATAGTATGAAAGGAACGCCAGGAAAGAAAGGTAAACTACTGCCAGAAGAAACATTGTGAAAAGCATTCGCCCTTGAAGTCCTAAGTCCCTTTCCCATTTTCTTTTCATATATTGTTGCTCCCGCCTATTAATTGAAGTCATAGGCTGATAATAAGCTGGTTTTTGATAGTAAGGTTATTGGATAGTAAGGTTATTGGATAGTAAGGTTATTGTTTACATGTCAAGCTGGATACAGGTATCGAAAGAATCGATGAATTAATGAGTAGTATCTGGTGGGCACGAAATAACCAATGGATGTTTTTGATAGATTTATAAGTACTCTTACAAATCATAAACACCTGATACATCTTATAGACCATAAACTAAACGATAAATATCTGAGAGATCCTTGAGTAACATAAACTAAGCCCTGAATCAAACAGATTCAAAGAATAAAAAATTCAAATGTCAAATAATAATAATAATAATAATAATAATAATAATAATAATGATAATAATGATAATAATAGGGAGGCTTTGCCCGTTGTCTTAATTAAAACCTGAAAGCCCGCCTCCTGTTATCTTCAATA
>CAZFNE010000274.1:0-4994 GCA_964520335.1 uncultured Methanosarcinales archaeon
ACAGTGTCTAATATCCAAATGTAGAACTGATTTGAATTTTAAGACAGCCTCTTAGTTATTGAATTCGAAAATTCGAGTTTTCAGGGTCAGATCCGCCGTGAGCTTGAATCAGTCATGGAAAAAGGAATGACAGACTTATTGACGTGCTGTTCGTATGGAAAGACAGAGAGGGGAATATTAAGTATATTGAAGCTACGCAGCTGGGTGAAAAGGAAAAAATGCGTTTGGTCTGTCGTAGGGGCACTTCTTGGGTATGGAGCAGGCGGAGAAGAAGGAAGGAGAAAAGGCGCTGAAGCAGGAATCCTTGAAGCAAGCGAGGAGAGTTACGGAATCACTGAGGAAGATATTCTTGATATAGCCGAAGCTATTCCTAAAGGTAGTGCTGGCTGGTATTCTTATTTCGAACAACTTTGGGCAAAGAGCTTAAAACAGGCACTCCGGGATGCAGGAGTACTTGTAGCCCAGGGCATGCTCACTCCTGAATTAATTATTGCAGTTGGAGAAGAACTGGCAGAAGCGGTTAAATTTGCAGAAGAGAAAGAACCAGCATCCAGTGCATAATCTGCATCTGAATAAAGCTCCCACTAATGTCGATATAAAAAGATCTGGTAAAGAGATCTGGTACCGGAAGCTTTGTTCCAAATTAAAAGTAGAAAGTAAGTAGCAAGAAAAAGTGGGGGATGTAAATATGAATGCAACTACTAGTTCAACACCAGCCAAAATTCTGCTTTACAGCACTGCTGCAGTTTTCCTTACGCTTGGTATGAAGGCGATTTCGGATATACTGACACCGGTTTTTTTCGCTCTTTTCGCCTTTCTAATCTTTTCTCCCCTTGTTCGCTGGCTCATGAGGAAAAAGGTTCCGGGAAAGGTTAGTGTTCTTCTGGTGATCCTTCTTTTCATTTTTGTTTTTTTTGGAACCGCAATTCTCTTTGTAAACTCTTTACTCCAGATCAGTGGCAGGATTCCAAGCTATGATTCTCAGTTGCAGAGTATACTGAACAGTATTTCAACATATTTTCCTATATCGGGAGAAAACGTGACATCAATCGTTGTGCTCATTTTTATCACGACAACATTTTTACTTCTGGATGCTGCAGGTGCTCCAGAAAAGGCGCAAAGTGAAGATGAAGATCAACCAATCCATCTTTTACGGTTTACCGAATATAGCGGCTCTGTCGTAAATTACATGCTCCTGAGGACTGAGATCAATCTGGTTGGGGGCATTGGAGTTGCTATACTTCTCCTTCTTGGAGGTATAGATTTTGCTCTTCTCTGGGGCCTTTTATTCTTCCTGTTCGGTTATATCCCTTATCTGGGCTTTTATCTGGCCGCTATTCCACCTATGCTCCTTGGCCTGTTCGAATACGGGCCTATGGGGGCATTGGGTGTCATCGTTGGCATCAGTATTATCAATTTGCTCATAGAAAATGTGATTTTCCCATCAATTGCAGGAAAAGGCCTTAAATTATCTCCCTCAATTGTATTTCTTTCTTTATTTTACTGGTCTTATGTGCTTGGGGCTGCAGGTGCGCTGATTGCCGTACCCCTCACAATGGCTGTGAAATTAGTTCTGGAAAGTTCACGAAAGACACGCACGATGGCTAAACTCATGGAATCAAGTGAAACTAGAAATGAGGATGAGGAAAAGATAGAAAATTCTTCTTGAAATTCTAAAGACTTATGATTGCAAACTTACCATTTAATGGCGTCTACAGTTGATGTTGGATAGAAACTTCGTGGATACCAGGATTTCAAAGGATCGGTTCAACACGGCACTTTTCAAAGTCCTGATAAATGCAATCATCTTAGTGTCATCTCTACATACTATCGTTCATTATGCCAACTAGAAAATTAGATCGACAATTTCCAGACATGATGACATTCTAGGAACCAAGGATTACACTTTAATGGCATGTCGATTATAATAAAAGAAAACCCAATAAAGTTATTATATATGCATAATGAAAAATAATAGAGCATAATATAATACATAAAAACGTTAAAAATTAAAATTTAACTGCAATTGCTATTATCAGACTGCGAACTCTGGGGAGTAGATATCGTAGCTAAGGATTGATAGAGAAGCCAATAATATCAAGATGGTCTGGTTCAAGCTGAAATATTTTTTCAGCATTATCATCTTACTACCTAATAATTCTTGATCAGCCGGCTTGAATGAATAAGGAGCACAAAGGGCGCAAAATGCGCTATTTTTTCTCCCAAATTACACCGGTTATGATCAAATTTGAAGATTCAGCAGGCTGTGAACTTGAGGGCGGAAAATGTATGTTCCCGTTTTTTCGTTCAAAAGCAAAATTATCTGGTTACCATTGTAAAAAGCCTACGAATCTAAAACACTATTCTTCAGAATAGTCTGTCGCAAGTAGCTACAAGATTTTGGCAAAACGCATATTATCAGGTGAGAGATGACTTATTTAGGGTCTTTCGGCATAGTCTCAACTTTCTGGTAAAAGGTCCAAAATGTAGCCAATAAAGCTTTGGCTTGATAGGCGAGCTGGCTGATAAGAGAGAAATAATTCTTAAAAGTAGAAAAGGAGTTTAAGTAATGGCAACCTTAACAGTTTTAAAGTTTGAAACTATTGATGGGGCTGAAAGGGCGCTTTATGTGCTTCAAGACCTGAGTAAGCAGGGTTTGATCACGCTACATGATGCAGCCATAGTTACTTGGCCTGCCGGTAAAAGTAAGCCAAAAACCAAACAAATGTCCAGTATGACTGGCGTAGGAGCACTAAGCGGTGCTTTTTGGGGTTTTTTGTTTGGTCTGATCTTCTTTGTTCCCATATTTGGGATGGTTCTTGGAGGGGCATTGGGTGCAATGAGCGGTTCAATGGCAGATGTTGGAATCAGTGATGATTTTATTCGGTCTGTGCGCAGCAAAGTAACTCCTGGTACATCTGCTCTCTTTTTGATGACCAGCGATGCGGTGCAGGACAAGGTCTACGATGCCATGAAACAGTTTAAGTTCGAAGTAATTGCTTCTAACCTGTCCAAGGAACAAGAAGACAAACTTAGGGCAGCTTTTGAGGAAGAAGAATAATTTACCTAAAAAGGTTTCCAAAGTTAAGTTTGATTTAACTCACTTTCTGGAAACCTTTTCATTTTTAGGAAATTGAGAGAAGCCAAAAAACACTTTTTTTGCAAAATGGTTGGTGTCTTTCAGATTTTTCTAATTCAAATTGTAAGAATACCACGAAAATCCCTCAAGCAAAGGAGTAAAATGCCCCAAACTTATCTGCCCCCCCGAATTCATGTACTGGCAAAGCCAACAGGCGCTATCTGTAACCTGGCCTGCTCTTATTGTTTTTTCCTTGAAAAAGAAGCGTTTTATCCTGGCAGCAGGTTCAGAATGTCAGACGAAATTCTGGAGAATTACACAAGGCAACTTATTGATGTTCATCAGAGCCAGCAGGTAACTTTTGGCTGGCAGGGAGGCGAACCCACTCTCATGGGGGTTGATTTTTACCGGCGGGCTCTTGAGCTGCAGGAAAAATATAGAAAACCGGGCATGATTTTTGAAAACACGATTCAGACAAACGGAACACTCCTTGACAATGAGTGGTGTCAATTTTTTAAAGAGAATTCCTTTCTTGTTGGAATCAGCCTTGACGGCCCGCAGGAAATACATGACACTTTCCGAGTGGACAAAAAAGGGCAGGGAACCTTTGACCGCGTTATGCAGGGGCTTCGCCTGCTTCAAAAATATGGGGTAGAATATAACGTCCTTGTTACAGTCAATAGCAAAAATGCCGATTACCCCCTGGAAGTCTACCGTTTCCTTCGCGATGAAGTAGGGACAACCTGGATTCAGTTTATTCCTGTTGTGGAGAGAATCGATGAAGAGGGGCAGACTCTATATCAGAAAGGAGGCAGAGTCTCGGATCGTTCAGTTTTGCCTGAACAATTTGGGAACTTCCTGTGCCGGATTTTTGATGAGTGGGTAAGAAACGATGTCGGAAACATCTTTGTGCAGACTTTTGAAGCTGCTGCACGAAAGTGGCTTGGAATGCCTTCAGGCATGTGCGTTTTTGACCAAACATGCGGAACCGGGCTTGCTCTGGAACATAATGGAGATCTTTATTCCTGCGACCATTTTGTGGAGCCGGATTACCTGCTAGGCAATATTATGGAAAAAGAAATAAGTGAGCTTGCCGGTTCGGAAAAACAGTACAGGTTCGGGCAGGCCAAGTACGAAACTCTGCCAGAACAATGCCTTGAATGCAGGGTTTTTTTTGCCTGCCAGGGAGAATGTCCTAAAAATCGGTTCCTTAAGAGTTCCACTGGAGAACCTGGCCTGAATTATCTCTGTAAGGGGTGGGAAGCTTTCTTCAGGTATATTGATTTTCCAATGCAGGTTATGGCAGGCTTGATAAGGAGGAACTATCCAGCTTCGGAAGTTATGCGGGTTTTAGCCCTGCAGGAGGCTTTTGCAAAGACCGGGCGTAATGAACCGTGCCCATGTGGAAGCGGGAAAAAGTTCAAACGCTGCCACGGCCAGCAGAAAAACAACCCGGAATTGAGAGAAACAATGACGCGATAAAGCTACAGCTTAAAAAAATTCTGCTAAAGTTTAAAAAATTAGCTTGAAACTTTCATGGTTTTCGGGAAAGGCAATGCTAAATAATGAAAAAATGAATGGAAACAATATGGATGAAAAAGGGCGGAAAAGGTGGAAGAAGGATAAAAAAAGTGAAAGATCCTGCCTAATCCAAGATTTTTCTCATCCGGGAATAAAATAAAGCTTAAAAATACTATACGAGCCTCTAAAAAACCCAAAGGGGGTTAAATATGGGAGAAAAGAAACCAAATATTCTGGTCATCTGGGGAGATGACATAGGGATCACAAACCTTAGCTGTTATAGTGAAGGGATAATGGGATACAGGACACCTAATATCGATAGGATCAGCAACGAAGGCATTAGATTTACGGATTCCTATGGAGAACAGAGCTGTACTGCAGGCAGGGCATCTTT
>CAZFNE010000275.1:0-3247 GCA_964520335.1 uncultured Methanosarcinales archaeon
TTGTTGAGCATGAGGGAAGCGCTCCAGCCAAGAGGAATTGCCCAGGCAGCCTTGCCTGTGGCTTTATCTACCTGTTCGGGCAGAAGTCCTGTGCTTGTTGCTCCAGCAAGGGACCATTTAAGGAATTTAATACCCTCCTCTGTCAACTTTTTAATATTCTCATCATAATTCTGGCTGTTTTCATATGGGGTATCAAGGGCAAGCGCAAACATTGCCTCTGAGAGCCAGAGAGTGGTTACTATCCAGGGGTTCCCGTCGATATAACCGTCGTTTTCATACCTTTTAATGCCGTAACCGTTGTTAACAGGCATTGAAAGCTTTTTCTGGATATTTTCTATCATAAAGCCAATCATATCCCTTTCTACAGGATCTGCTGGAGACAACATCCCAAAAGGCATATATGTTCCAAGCGTGCTTGCATCAATTGTTTTGTCAAGCCTCTCATTTATTATTCCTTTTGCAAAATAGCCTTCTTGAAGCCATAAACGGTCAACTGTTGCCTGTTTAATAAATTCTGCCCTTTTTTTCCAGCGCCTTGCCATGCCTGACTCCCCGTTCTCCTCAGCCAGGTGGGACGCTCCCATAAGCCCTGCATAAATAGAAGAATTTGTATATGTAAAAATCCCGTAGTACGTCTCCCACAAATCCATGCAGCTTTCATGAAGCCCGGATTTAGTCCGCTTCATGAGATATTCAGCAGCTCTGAGAATAGAAACCCAGACTTCGTCCAGGAAGTCCCCTTTTTTCAGGCCTTCGAGAATCCTATAATAAACGTCCATTGCATACAACGTAGAACCGGTTTCATCTATTTGTGTTGAGTAATCGAAATTTCCCCAGGAAGGAGCGATGTTACCGTTAAGCCAGTAGCGCTGGAACCAGGAACCATCAGGGAGCTGGGTTCGAATGCACCATTTAAAAAACATCTCACAATATTCCGGGTATCCTGAGTGCTTTAAGGCAAGAACGACTTCTGAGCTGTCCCTGTTCCAGCAAAAACCATAGCCTCCACATTTCTCGAAATTAGAATCAAACTCCGGAGCCGCCACAAAAGAACCGTACTCGCGGTCATTCAGGAGATAAAGCATGAGCAAAGCCCGGTTATAGGCCCCAAAAAGTTCCTGGCGCAGAGTCTCGCACCCTTCAATCCCCTGCATTTTAAGGACGTGTTTTTTGGAGAGCCACATTACCCAGTGTTCCCGGGTCTTTTCAAATATGTATTCAAGAGATAACTTGGAGAGTTCGTGGATTCGTTTATAAAGTAAATTTCGAGAGGAAGCAGCCCCCATCAGGATCACAAAATCGTTTGCTCCATCAGCTCCTAAGTTAAGGTCCCACCCAACAGCATTGTTGATATTACCTATGTCTTCCTTATTCTTCTGGAGCTTTCCGTCTTCCATATCATACTTGGAATTCGTCCACCACATGGTGTCCATAGCTTTTCCGATCTGCCATTCCGTAAATTCAGGGATGGAATAAATTCCGATATAGTAATTTTGCCAGTACTGGGCAAGGAGGCGGGCTTCGGAATCACAAAAGCCTGAGTTTTTCTTAGATGTCTCGCCTACGTTAAAATTTGAGTAATAGAAGAATTTTCCTGACATTTTATTCTGGGATTGGATCTTAAACCTGCGGATAAGTACAGGAACATCAGGATGTACAAGATCAAGGATTGAAATCCTGATTCCGGAGTCATGGTAAAGTTTTGTGGATACGATATTTGTATCTTCGATATAATTTTGAATAGAATGCCAATCGTTGTCGTTTGTCCAGAGCAGTTTTTCCCCTGTATGGATGCAGGCAACAGATTCTTCTACGTGCTGGGCATGGTCTCTGCGGGGATAAAAAAAGCCTAAAATGTCCCCTTTCCTTCCCATTGTCACAAGAAGTTCGTCGTTTCCGAGAATTACGTTTGGCTGTCTAATCACCTGGGCTCCCCTCTCATCTGGTATTCCTGGCTTGCACTTGAGGGAGCTGGGGAAATTATATGTTCGCAAACTTTCTTTCCAGTAGCCTTACAGCTTATCTCCCTCACACTTATTGGCTTCCCGAAATATTCGGTCAGGTAACCTGCTAAATAGCCGCTCATGAAAGCACAAACAGGCTGTTCAGCGGGCCCATACATATCGGCTATAAATGAATCTTTTACAATTATTTTCCCTTCATAAGTCTTGGGATCACACTCGATTTCCAGAATTCCCCATCCTACTCCCTGATAAAGCTCTCCAATGACACTTCCATAGTTGCTTTCGTCAAGCGGCATAATGCTCTTGAAGTATTTCGCTGCGTGAGTTCCTCCCTTAAGTCCTGAGATAGTTAGAAGCCCTTCCGCGTGAGGGGCATTCTGGTAAAGTGTTTTTATAATATCAACGATTGTGAGGGCTCTTGCCATTACTCCCCTGACTCCTATTACGTTGAGGGGGAAATCTACGGAATGAACCATGCGATATTTTGAAATTCCATATCTTACTTCTTTCACAAAGTTCAGGCCGTTTATTTTTTGGGCAAATTCTTCGGGATTAATATCTTTTTGAAGCTCTGTAAATACCGAATATTCCCCTATTTCCTGTGACATATTATCCAGATGGCCGAACATTACAAACGCATTCTCTGCCTCCAGAAAATCGATTATTGAAGAAAGAGCTCCCGGTCCTTTTGAATAAATAATTTTAAACCATACAATTTCTGTATTTTCATTGAAGCCTACGAATGTAAATAAATCCCTAACCATTACCTTAAACTCCCTTGAAATGATGTGTTTAGTAGAATTAATTAAACATGCATTATTAAACGTAGTTAATCGATGGTTGTAAAGTCATTATTAAATAACTGAAGCCAGCTTCTTGAAGACCTGGGCCTTGAAATCCATAACTACAGCCATAAAGTTGACTGCTGCATCAAAAGGAGTGGAATGTACACTGAAGTAAGAATGCACATCCCCATCTCCCAGCCATTTAGTACACATATAATAGTAGTGATCCGAAGTGAGTAAATGTTTCCATATCCGCAGGATTTCGGGATCTTTTGTCTTTTTTACAAAAGGCTCAAGCAGCCTCATCTCGTCAAAACAACGCCTTTGCATGTCATTCCCAAGCCATGCACTTGTATCCCTTTCCATGTCGGCCCAGGAAATTGTGGAGAAATCTCCTATATCAATCTCTGTTGCAGGCTTATATTTTTCAACAAGCTCAGAGGGCGTGCTAAATTTAAGGTGAGTTTTCAGGACTTCCCCGGGAAGGTTTTGCAGAAA
>CAZFNE010000275.1:3347-4988 GCA_964520335.1 uncultured Methanosarcinales archaeon
GTATTATTGTAAAGCAGCTCGGTATTTCTAAAAACCTGCGGTTTAACTCCCAACAGCTCGACTATACGGGTTTGGTGTTCTTGAATTTCTTCCTTAAACTCGGTTTTATCTTCAAAAAGGCTTGCAAGCGAATGATAAAACGTTTCATCTAGAAACTCTACTGCGCCTGTTTTAGCCATCTGGGAAAACCCTTCTAGGACATCTTTTTCCCAGAACTCGCACTGTTCAAGGAGAGTTCCTGTAACAGAAAGAGAAAACCTGAATTCTCCTTTATATTCATCAATTAAATCCAGAAGCATTTTATTCGTGGGAAGATAACATTTATGAGCTACCCTTTCAAAAATTTCTTTATTGCTTCTTTCATCAAAATACCGGAAAAAGCCAGTCCTATCATCAGGCCAGAACCTGCGCAGCCTGAAAGGCTGGTGTATCTGGAAATACATGCAAACCGAAGTCATACTTTCTCCTCCAGTACAGCTCGCCTGAAATCGGATAGAATGGAAAAGTAATTAACAGCTCTTTCGTACCCTTCCCTGGTATTTCCAGGGTTCATTGAAAAGAGAATTTCACTTTGCTGAAGATAATTAAATACCTGTTTAAGTTTCCAGTAATTCTTTTTATCTTTAAGTTCCGATAATTCCTCTCCAACTCTTACCAGTTCTCTCAGATACAGCTGCTGAGCATGATTTCCTACTGCATTATGCATTCCATAGCGGATTGTTTTTTGAGTTCCAAGGGTAGGAAGTCTAAGAGGCTCAAATTTTTTTATGGCCTCGGAAGGAGTTAGCATTTCAATTCCTCTCGCTTTAAAAGCTTCTGGAAGGTTTCGGATAAAATCAGATATTGTACTTTTATTCCTATGATGGAAACAGAGGCTTGGATAATTAAAATAAATAGTTAGAATATCCCCTTTCATGCTTGAAATCCAGTCTGCAAATTTTTCCGGGATTAAAGGATACCCCTCCCAATTCTTCTGGGAAAAACGCAGTTCAAGATCTTCGCTGAGGTTTATATGCCTTAAAAGGGCCAGAAGATTATTTTCAAATACATATACTGGCTCGTATCCGTTCATAAGATTCTTTGAGCCTTCTGCAATCAAGCACTTAAATCCCAGATCGGCAAGTATACCTCCCAATTTTTCAGTATACAGAAGCTCTGTATTTACGAAAGTCTGAGGCTCAATCCCCAGCATTTCCTGGAGTATTCCTTTGTAATTCATTACTTCTTCCTTAAACCAGGAAAGGTCGGGGTATAATAAGCTAAGGGAATGATAGTTGCAGCTCCCCGTGAATTCTACATTTCCGGTCTCGAGAAGCTCACTGAATGATTCAAGAAGTTCAGAGTCCCATCTGCATTGCTCAAGAAAAGGCCCTGATAAGTCAAAGGTGTATTTCCCACCTTTCTCTATGGATTCCATAATCAAATCATTCAGACGCAGGAGCTGTCTGCTTGTTTTTAAAAACCTGGAAAAAATGTGGTTCCTATCAAAATACCTGTCCATTTCAGGTATTCCGGAAAAGCCTTCTATTGGCCAGTACCACTTGGGACTGTAGGGAAGATGTACTCCCATACAGATGCATACAGCTTTCATAATAAGGTAATGTAGTGCGGAAACCTACTAAAAACTATTGATTCTTTTTT
>CAZFNE010000276.1:0-4981 GCA_964520335.1 uncultured Methanosarcinales archaeon
ACGAGGTAAATCTGTCTAGTAGAGGTGTTTGAAGTAAGTCTGTTGTTTTTACTGGATTTCAGGCGCGCGAATTTTGTGTAAAGTCAATTTATAGAAAATTTAGGAAAATAATTATAATAAACGAGGTTGTTTACACCCATTTTTTTATTTTTTCATAACGGGTCCTTTATTTGTTGTTCTTCCATTGATTATAATTAGATTCCCATTTTTTATGCCTGGCCTCAAATTGCTTACAGGACTTCTCCCATGCTTTATGTTTAATTAACCATTTGTTGTAGCTTTCAAACCACTTTTTGTAATCGTTACCTTTCTTCTTGTGGTCCCATTTCTTTTTTTCCTGTTCCCACTTTTTCCTCTCTTTTTCGTGTTCTTTTTTCTCTTTTTCACATTTGGCCTTTTCCTGGTCCCACTTAATTTTTTCTTTCTCCCACTTAGCCTTTTCTTCATTCCATTTCTTCATTTCATTTGGCGCTGCTCCTGCAGATGCAGCTGTCACTGACATAACAAAAAAGACTAACGTGAGGAAGCACATTGCCCTTTTCATTTTGCCAAATATTTGTTTGCTCATATGTTTTATACTCCTAAAATTCAATTACCAAATAGCCCCTAACCAAAAGGGTTTGAAATTTACAAAGCAGCCAAGAAATTGAAACACAAGAACATAACATTGAATCAGACATCGAGAAATTTCATTCCATTGTTCTGCTATACTATATTCCGTTTTCAACTCTGTAAGCCCTTTTTATTCAATTCGTCTACCCAGCCTTGCTGGCTGACAACCCTGATATTCTCAGAAATAAATATAAAAATACTTACAAAAATAGAGGAACTAAAGACAATAAATTTACAAAAAAAGCTTCTATAAGCCTTTAATAAGAAATATAAACTTAAATATTGAGATTAAAACTTATTAAAGCCTCTAACACTTGAAAATTATCTCAAAACACAATAAGTTTAAGAGAAGCAGGAATTTAAAATACCTGAATTCTCGATGTTGGTTAATAGAGGATAATAAAAACTAATAAGAGGGCCGAATAGCTGAGATATTCCAGACACGCAGAAAACGTCACATACGGCCACCTGTACAAAGAAAGCCTTGATTAAAATAAACAAAAATTGGTTGTTTAGCAAAAAATTTGAGAATTCAGCTTATATCCTTTAGAAAAAAGCCTTTATTCGGGAGACGAGGAACTATTATAAGGAAAATAGCTACTTAAAAAACAAAAATTAATCCTATAATGGTCAAAACATGGATTAAAGGGTATTTGGAGTTCAAATACAGAATTTACTGGTAAAACTTGCCTGAAAAACTAAGAATAATATGGTTTAATTCAATAATTAACCTTAATTACAAAAATGAGGGAAATATCTTCAACAAAGCCTTATTATAATACATTAATAAGCAATTTAATAAGAATTTGAATTCTTCTCAAGCCTACTAGAAATATTTGAGACAAAAATTTTCCGGCTTTTACCACATGAAAGAGAAAAAGATGCAATATAGATTTATCAGCCTGCATGCTTTACAACAGCTTGTTCTTCGGCAATTATAGTCATGCTCTTTGTATCAACAACTCTAAGCGTGATTTTAGAATTAGCTTTAAAACCATAATTGTCTGAGCTATTGCTATCTCCATTAATATTTGCTTTAACACTGGAAGTAATAGAACTAACTGCGCTATCATTTCCATAAAGAATTAATTTTTCTCCAACACTCCAGAAATTGTCTTTAAGAACTTCTCTATTCCGAGATTTATATTTGGGGTTTTTTCCTGTAGAATTCAGAGTATAATAAGAGACTTCCACATCTCCGGGCTTTATTCTTCCAGCTCCAAAAATACCTTGGAAACAATTCCCATACCCTGAAATTTTTATTGAGACATCATTAAGAGGTAATGGATTCCCTCCTTCATGTATGATATCAATGTGATTAGTTTCAAAGGAAGCTCCTTCGCTGTTATGTCTATTTGAAAGCCCGCCTTCACAGGACTCAATTTTTATCTTTGCTATAAGAGGCTTAGAGTCAATAGGGCTGTAAGAATTACTAAACACACTGATTGTTATTATACTCGCAAGCAAAATTGTGACTGCTAAAAGTAGAAGAGAACCTATTATAGGAGTTAATGCTTCTGTTTTTGGTTTCATCGTAAAGAAGACTTTATGCAGAAAATTTGTGCGAGCCTCCATAAAAGGAATTAGGAAAAACTTGGATAAATAATTAATTGAGTCCCAATTCCTGAAAAAAATAAATAAAGATAAATGACAAGTAAATAAATTTGGGAGTCAATAAAAAAGGCTTCATTAAATAGCATTTAGCTTAATTTTTGCTAAGTTGTGTTAAGGCTTTTTCCCGCCAATTTATTTCTTTCTCCATTGATTTTCGTCGTACTCTCTTTCAAGATCCAGAACATCTCTAACGGACTCAAGTTCTTTTTTACTTCTGGAATAACGCAAAAGTATGATTCCAACTCCAAAGAGCAGGACTACAATGGCAGCCAGGAAGTATAAAGGCGCAGTTTCAGTATAATATTTAACTTGAATGACTTCTTCTCTTTCTCCCATTTTTGAAGAAATCCATAAGAGGGTTTGTCTTCCATTTTTATCGAAACTTATATTTGCGGGTTCTGGGCGCGGAATCCCAAAGACCCTGTTTCCTGTAACATAACCTTCAGGAAGAACTACCCGGATATATTCAGAATCGGGTTTTATGAAGGTAAAGCTTTGAGTTCCAGGAGTTTTAAGGGTATAGGCAATAAAACCTGTAACAGACTCATTAAACTCCAGATTTATGACTCTCATACTCTGACTGACTTCCTCAGTTAAATTATGACTGACATTTGAAGTCCCATTTTCGCGAGAAAATTCCTCAAAGACCTGCGGGGTTGGAGCTGTTGTATTTGCAGGGCCCACAAGCAATACAAGGTTTTCTACAGGCGCTTCTCGTGCACCGCCACCAAGCGTATCCGGAGGATAGATTTTAATTTTACTTGTATTTATTACAGCATTTACTACCTGTACCCTCTTAGTATTTTCGAGAGGATAGAAAGTAGTTGTATTCTTAAGCGTTTGATTGTCAGTTTGGTTTATAAAAACTTCAAATTCATAACTAGAAGCGTTACCGGGTGGAACGTCAATTGTTTTTTTTTCCTGCATACAACCTGATACCAAGACCACTATCAGGGCAAAGAGCATCAATATAAGTTTAGTTCTAATTTTCACAGGCAGGCTCCCCCTTTAGCTTGAAGCGATCTTTTAGCTTTTTCCGTCCTCAATAACTTGCTTTCTCCTGATATTCCTGATATAAACCTCTATAGAATTCGAAATAGGATAGTCTTTATCCTATGCTCTCCCTGCTTAATAAATAAAGCGGATAGAAAAGGCTTCAACCTGTAAAAGCCAAATGTATGTCTAGCTTCCTGACCCAGCAGTTAAAATCCAAAAGAACCTTAACCTTCAGGTTTCTGATTCTCCGGAAGAATTAAGAAACCTTTCCACCATAGGCCATTCGATTTTCTGTATATACTTTGCCTGAAGTTTGGAAACATATAAAATATTGCTACCAATAAGGATTTTAAGGTCAGAAGGCTTTGGATAAGTATCGTCATCTTCGTCAAGAGGAACAAGTACAGGCCCTTCAGAAGATGTAGAAAGTCTGAAATCCTGGCCGCTTTTTCTGATATAAGCTCTTACTTTCTCGTCTATCGTAAATTCGGGAGTCATATTTCCACAATACAAAAGTTGTTCTGCAGAGATAAATAATTACAGGTTATAGTTGCAGGTTCTAGTTGTAGGTGTAATTACAGCAATAATTACAGGTATAATTGCAGGTCGAATTAAATAGAAAAAATAAAAATGTAAGGGCGTGATACTGGATTTATGAAAAAGCAGTTTTATATAGACGCATTTGGCTGGGGTTTTTTACTCTGGCTCATAGGTTATTTACTCAGCATGGTTCTTTTCTTTTTTATACCGACAGATATGTTAGGCTGGGTGATTTTACCCATAGGAACTATAATCACATTGTGGGCGCTTTTTAAAAAGATAAGAGAAGATTCATTTAATTACTACCTGTACCTGGCAATTGTCTGGACTATGATCGCTATTATCTTTGATTATCTTTTCATCGTCAAAATGCTGAACCCTGAAGATGGATATTATAAACTAGATGTTTATCTATATTATACCCTGACTTTCATCCTGCCTCTTGCTGCATATTATCAAAAAAGGCCTGTTTAAGAAATATCTGATTTTAGTGGAGATTAAAATTCCAAGATAATAACTACAAGATTAAATCTAGGATAAATCAAACCCAAGAAATAAACTAACTATATTTAGCTAATGTTATAAATTTAAGATTTATAAAATGAAAATGAAACAGAGCTTTTATAAGAGATGTCAAATGCTTTTATAAGAAATAATTCCGAGTAATACTCGCCCCCCTCAGTAACTTTAAATTGCATAAAAGGAATCTGGAATGAAGATAATATGATGATGAAAGACAGAGGAAAACTTGTGATCTGGCCTGCTTATATAGACCAGGCAAATTCAAGAAGTATGGGCAGGATAATAGCCCGGAAAAATGCAATAAAAGAACCGCAGCTTAATGAGATAGAAAAAGCAGCTAAACAACTTGGGCTCAATCCGGAAGTTGAGACGAAAAAAGCTTATCCTAAATCCTGGTGGGAAGTCAGCGGAAGAGTTCTTATAGATGATGACGGACCCAAATCTGTTCTTGTAAAGCAAATAGCTCTATCCATAAAAAAAATGAGACAGGGGACTTCTGGTAAACCCTGAGGTCATTTCAGGGCAGAGTTAGTTTTTAAGGCTTATACTAAAGTATATCAGGAAATAAAATAAAAAAATCGAATTTAAATGAATTTAAAAATGAACTCAAAACTTCATTCAGGCCAGTAAGCATCCAGGCCCCCTCTTTAGCCTTTTATTTCAGCCTTTTATAGGGATATCTCATTTCTTTTCCGCA
>CAZFNE010000277.1:0-4975 GCA_964520335.1 uncultured Methanosarcinales archaeon
AGCTTTCCAAGGGCATGTCCACAGGTGCCATAAAAAATAAGAATCCTATCCGAGAAGGAAGCCATTTCACGAATATTCCTGGATACTTCTGTTTTCAAAATTTCGAGATCAGCATGCAGACCCAGGCTTAAAATATTGACAACAACGCTTATCTTTTCCCTGTCTTTTCTTTTCCTGTGAAACTTTTTAAATAGTGGGAAACCTGAAAGCAGCCTTACAGAAATTCCTAATTCAGAGTTGGATTGGCCTTTCAAGAGCATTGGGACCCGGTCAAGAAAAGTTGTCGTTGGGTTGCAGTTTCTTAATAGGAGCTTACGAAGAAACCCTAAGCTTTCTCGGTTTTCCACAACGATTAGCTGCTGCAGCCCCCTGTCTTTTGATAATACATGTACAAGTTCATCTTCGAGCATCCCACAGGCAATAATACTCAGCACAGGCATCTTCTTCATCACTCAGTTTAAAATCAATTTTTTTCAATAGTTTTTTATTAACATTTTTTTTGTATTCCGATTTCTACTTTAAGTTCGTTATAACAATCTTCAAAAATTTTCTGATTCCCATCCTCAAATTCCAATATTTCAAAATCAAACAATTCTGCAAATTCCCTGATAGATGCATCGAAATTTTCCGTGTATTCGAGCCCAGTATTAATCTTTGCAACTCTTTTGTACCCGATAATTTTGTGGGTCTTTTTCATTAATTTTAATGCTTTTTCGGGGTCTCTATGCAGTTTATCCAGTTGAATTAATTCTCTCCAACTTTTACTACCCATCGGAGTAAAGAGATATGTGCCGGAATCGCTGACGCTTTTAAGTCTCCTCAGATAGTTGTCAAATCCACCTAGAGTGGCTCCTATACAGTCGTCTACAATTCTTTGATTTTTGTCTTTCAGAATACGAACTGGGCATGAAATAGCAATATGTTCAAAATCTTTTTCAACATCTCCCAGTACATTCCCACATAAACCGTAAAAGAGCAATATCCCGGAAGAAAAGCGGGTAAGAGTTTTTATGGTCTCATATACCTTAATTTTCAGTTCATTAGGGCTTCTATGAAGCCCCAATTCCATCAAATGAATCAGAACTGTATATTTCTTACACTCGCTCTTGATTTCGGGAATTGAGGAAATCTTTTCCAGGGAGAGTATTTTATATTGAAGGTTTATTTTATCAAGTTTTTCTACGAATTCACTAATATTTTCGTTTTCAATTACGGTAATCTCATTAATGGCAGAGTCATTTTCAAGAATCCAGACTATTTCATCCTGCATCATCTTGCATGAAATAATACTAATAACAGGCATTAGAGTTCTCCTCCAAATTTATTATGTAACTCTCAGTCTTTCTAGCAAAGAATTGGCTATATTAAGAGAATATAGAATATTCTTACTTGTACATAAGTAAGTAATTGTTTGGAAAAAAAATCAATCTTTCCATCCAATGTCGGATTTAATTAGGGAAATGGATCTAACAAGTGTTTTTCTTCCTTTAATGCTGGATAATTGCCTGGCCCCCATTAAGGCTTCAACTAATAATTCTGCACGTGTGTCCACAGGATCGGAAAAATTAAACTCCCCATGTTCCAGACCGGCTTTAAGGACTTTAGAAATCCAGGTTAAGATATCATCCAGCAGCAACAGATTTTGCTTTTGTACCTTATCCGGAAGTTCCTCAAAATCGAGGATCACCGAGCCTGGAGGGCAAATACTTTTACCTTCATCAAACTCCTTCAACGCGTAATCAAAATAGTATTGAAGCTGGTCACGGGCTGAGCCTCCAGATTCTACTATCTGAGCAATATTTGCAGCTAAGTTCTTTCGGCTGTCTTCGAGCAAGGCTGCGACCAGGTCTTCTTTTTTGGGATAGTAATTATGAATTGCGGCATTTTTAATTCCCAGTTTTTGAGAAATATCTTTGTAACTAAACCCATTGTAACCCTTACATTGCAAAAAGTTCCTTGCGTAGTAAAGTATCTTTTGATTAGTCTGGTTTATATTTTTCATAACAACACGTGCCCGTTAATGAGTTAATTTAATTCTTTATCCATATAAAACTTAGTTACTTTAATTATTAGATGAAAGGGGCTGTTGTTTTCATTTTATCCATTAAATGTCAAGTTTTTGGCAAGCCCAAAGTGCCATATTCCGAATATTGCTGTCCCTGTCTTTTACAGCTTCTTTGAGGTATTCATGATACTTCTGATCTCCACTATTGGCCATAGCCCTCAAGGCATTATATTTCCATATCCATAAGCCATCCTTTTCAATATACCAGAACCGGGGCTGAATTACTTCAAGGAAGGTTTTTTCGTCCATTTTCCAGAGGTTTTCAAGTGAGATATACCGGGTTATCTCGGAAAGGTCAACAAAATCCTCTTTTTCTTCCCATTTCTTTTTATTCATAGGGCAAACATTCTGACAAACATCACACCCATACACCCAGGTTCCCATTTTTGTTCTTAAATCCTCAGCATGCAAATCCGGGTCAACTGTAAGTTGAGCAATACACTTTCCTCTATTCATTGAAAAAGGCTTGTTCAACGCTCCGGTAGGACAGGCATCTATGCATTTGTTACAGTCCTCTGGACAGTTGACTGGCCTTGTAGGTTGATCATATTCCAGTTCAGCATCAATTACCCAGGTTTCGATAAAAACCCATGACCCATATTTTTTTGTGTAAAAGAAGTTATTATTGCCTACATATCCCAGGCCAGCACTAGCCGCTGCCAGACGAGCAGGAACGATTGAATAAGCTGCTTTAAATCCTAAACTTTCCAGGTAAGCCTCAAATTCGAGTTTTTGAGAATATTCTCTGGAGTATTTAAGTCGTCCATCAACCAAATAGGCCTTCCCAATATATTTATCGATTTCCTCAGGAAGATTATACTTCCCATATCTTCTTACACAAACGAAAATTGATTTAGCCCACTCTGCATTTTTTTGTGGAAAAGCCATTGGATAGAGGCTTTCATATAATGCACGCGATTCAGGAAAACTCTTGATTCTCTCATCAAGCTGTGAAGCATATTCCTCCATTGAATCTACTTTTGTAAATCCGCATAAATCGTACCCTAGATCCAGAGCTTTATTCTTGATACTTGTTGATAGGTTTGTATTATTCAATTTCGTAGTCCTCCCAAGATTCGACACTCATTGTATCATGACGCTCATTGTACCAATATTACACCCATCCAGTAATGTCTTCCGTTTGGGCGGTCATAATCATCGTTCTTACAAAGCAACCCTCTAAAAAAGCCAGGCATTCAAATTCCAAAAAACATGAGGCGTTTTTATCAAACAAAATCTTAACTTCACAGGGAAATTCTTCATCGCTCTCATAATAAACAATTTGGAGGGGGATTTTCGGCAATGCTTTCAAAAGCCATGAATAACCTCCCGATTTCAGCTTGCCATTAAAAATTCCACCCAATCTGCACATAATTTTGCTGAATGCTGCATAATCTCCGCTGAATGTTTTACCGAGCGGATCAGTCATCCATTCTATATTTGTACTGAATATCGTTCCTGCGCCAGCAAACTTAGAAATCGGCACATATGAAAATGCAGGTCCACCCACGCCTTTGGACAATGTATAATATGCCAGCACACTTCGGTTGTTGACATTAACAGGCTTATTGTCTGTCGGAATAACACCGTAAGAACTGATCTTATATTCTCGGCCAAGAAAATTGACAGATAGAGTACCGTTCGGCTGAAGTGACAGCCCAAGCCGCTCGGCAACATCTAAAAAATCGCATTTGCTCAATTTGGGTATAAGGCTTTCATAAATTTGTTCATAGCCGCTAGTCATAAGATACACCTTTGCACCGCAGATGCTCATTCTAGCTCTTTCAACAGATTTTAAGATTTTAGTTTAGGCTATTTGAATGCTAGATCATTTGAATGGCATTTCATTTTTGAAATTTTGTCGTCATTGTTATAATTACTTACTTGCATATAAGTAAGTATCGATTGGAAATCATGGATTAATAAAAACTCAATTGGAGAAATATTCAAAATACTTGGAGCAAATAGATAGCCGCATTGTGCTTCACGCGCAGAAAGAATAATCGAAAAACTTGTTACCGGAAATTTAATGGGAACAATTTTTTGAATGAAAACAAAAATGCAACAATTTCAAATAACGAAATTTCTACCCAGCCCGATGCATACTCTGATTACTATAATCTAGATTCATACTTGAAATTTTGATAACGATTGATTTCTGGAGCGAAGTAAAAGCAGATGCCGGGGATAAAGAACGTGTAATTGTTTCTGACATTGATTTATCCCAGAAGGATGAAGTTCGTAAAGTGATCCCTGTTTTTGAAGATCGCAGAACCGAACTTTATTGATTTTCAGAAAATTTCTTTTTTTATTTCTATGTTTTACTTTTCTACATTTAATCAATGAATTTTTATGAGATCAATTTTTGTACAAATATTAATCTTTGATTCTAAAACGGAACAATGTGTTTATTTTTATATATAGGTCTTTTGTTTTAGTACAAAATAAAAGAAACTATACACTATTTAATAGGATATCTTATCGTGAAAAACGATAGTGTAGATAAGTAGGTGATAAATTGTTAAAAAATCGTCTTTTAATCTTATTTATAACAATGTGTCTGGTCTTAGGAACAGTTCCCTTTGCATTAGGTACCGCTAAAGCTGCTACAAGTAATGCATACATAAGTGCTTTAGATGTTGGTGCCCCTGGTGAAAAACCATATCAGGAATATGTTAAAATTTCAAATAAAGGAACAACTTCAGTAAATCTGAAAGGCTGGAAGATTAAAGATCTGGGTGCAAAGCATACATACACTTTTTCATCATATACTCTAAAATCTAAAGCTTCTGTAATTCTAAGAAGTGGAAAGGGTACAAATTCAGGAAGTACATTATATTGGAATAAATATTCCTTTATCTGGAATAATCACGATACAAGATACAAAGAATACGGAGATACAGCTTATTT
>CAZFNE010000278.1:0-4954 GCA_964520335.1 uncultured Methanosarcinales archaeon
TGCAAAGAGCATGATCACAATCATAATTGTTGTAAGGTTTCCATCCATCATGAACAGCTGTTCCCTTAAATTTCGGAAGAATTTTCATAGCGTCTATTGCTTGTGATCCTCTTTTACGATGAGCAAAATAACAGGTATATTTGTCATTAGAAGCTACATGGAGCCAATGCCTTTTTCCCAAAACTTTCATTCCAGTTTCATCACAATGGATCACAGGAGAAGTTATTAGCTTCTCCTTAATTGTATTTTCAAATTCCTCTAAATTCCAGAAACATTCATTTTCTGCTTTAATTATGGTAGCAGGACATATCTTTATTCCCATAACGTCACTAAAAAACTCAGAAATCCTTCCATAAGGGATAAACTGGTAGTTTTTACAGTAAACAGCTGACGCTAAAATATTTGGGCCATACTGAACTGGATATTTTACAACTTCTGGAAAAACAGCTTTATTCAATTTTCCGCAGTTAGGACATGTCTTTATCTGGCTTTGATGCTCTGTAACAATAATATTTATAGGAGGAATGTCAAAGACCTGTCTTTTCTCATAGGCTGAAACTTCAACCTTTTCCAGATTATTTCCACATTCTTCACAGCAAGTCAAAGAATGTTCTATTACCTAATCAGGATCATTGACTCTTTCAAGAGTTGTTCCTGGATGACCTTCTTGACCTCCAGGTTTCTTGCCACTCTTTTTACGCAGACTTTTAGGATTAGGTTTTTCGTAAACAAAATCGGTAGAAGGAGGTTTACTGCTGTTTTTGCTATTTTGATTTAAACGAGATTCTAAGGCTATCAATCTTTCAGTTAGTTCTTTTATTTGGGATTCAAGACTCACAATATAGGCAATTACTTCAGGGTTTGAAACACATAAAACAAGAATTTCTTCGCGTTTCACAAATAAAAAAGGGAAACATTTTATATGCAATTTTTCCTCGAAATGAGGAAAAATTGAGCAGCCTCAAAGGAATGCCTGAATAGTTACATATAATTTTAGAAATAAGCGGTTTAAACGAATTACTACTCCCCAAAAGTTTTAAACTGGGGGAACTCTTTAAAAGTTCAGTAGCGAACAATTCTTTTCCACCTTCTTTCTCGAGAGTCAGCCCTGGTCGTTTAATATTTAGTTTTAATAGTTTTGAACATTTTGGAGCTCCCTATATCGACAAAATAAGTATCCCAGATGTCAAAACAATATTTGAAACCATTTTTAAAGAACATGGTTTAAAATTAAAAAACACACAAGGAACTCAAATCACAGAGCAGTTAATAAACATGATTGGTGGTTGTAATGAATTAGAAATATTATGCGATAAAGATATATTCGAACTCTTAATAAAATTAACCCCAAAACGCATTCAACGGTTAGTTAAAGAAATAACAAAGGATTTGAATGAAGATAATTGTGTAACTGATGAACAAATAACCGAACTGATTAAAAAAAATATTTACAAAATAAACACATTAAGTTCAAGCATAATCATTGAAGCACAAAATCTAGCAGGGCTTCTACCTCATAAAGTTCAAAATAAAGAAAACTTTAACTATTCTATACAAAAGTTATATGAAATGAATATACTACTACGTGGAAAAAGCTTCAACTGTCCCTTATGTGAAAGCTCTCTATGGTATCCATTATCATCAATACCAAACGAGATAAAATGCTATTGCTGTAATAATTTTATAAATATACCGATTTTTTCAGGTAGTAAGATATTGAACGATTCTTTTAGATTAAATGAATTAGTAATTACTTCTGTTGACCAGGGGGTTCTTCCTTTATTACTTACGACGAATCTCTTATTCAAACAAAGATTTTCTGGAAAAAGGTTCATTTTTGATTATAATATATTACAGAGCTCAGAACTTATAGCCGAAATTGATATAATATTCACTCTAGGAGCAAGAGTTGGATTAGCAGAAGTTAAAGCTGATAGAGGCTTTGATAATGACCAAGTAGATAGACTATTAGATATTGCTCAAAAAATAAATGCTGATATGGTTTTATTTTCAACTCTTCTTAGCGCAGATTCAGAAGAGATTAAAGGACTTTATGATTTCTTAAAGACTAAAAATCTCAGTATTCCTGCTTTTATCATTACGGAAAAAGTACTGTTTGAAAGAAAATTAGTTGATTTAGGCAAATATTTTAGAATTAACTATTACAATACTTTTTCAAAAGGTGCAATTATAGTAACAAATGATTAACTGATAATTTTAGCGATATTAATATCGTCATTGGGATCTGCTCAATGAATTTGGTGACATTTATACTATAAACATAATGAAAGTGGTATCATTTCTACTGAAAACGAGATCCAGGATGTTAAATTAGGAGCTCATCCCAAAACTAATTTTATTTTCACACTAATAGAAATTTCAAAACTATTTTCATTATCGGTAATTCTATGATCATTTGGAATTTGAGCTCAGAGACGCAATTTCGAGTTTTGGGATCAGCTCTAGAGAAAATAAATTTCTTCCTACCTACGATCACAGAAGTATTTAACAAATATAGGACTTACGCGGTTGAACTTGAAAATCAATGACATTAAACCTTCAACTGTTTAAATTATGAATTTGGCCGCAATGTCTATTGCTCATGATTTTAGACCTCAAGTGCGTAAGTCCTATAATATTATAGTAGAATATATAGTAAAATTATATTGCTTAAAGTAATTAAGAGATTTTCTTCTGGAGCTTAGTTTTAAAGGCGGATGCAGGGAAGTAGGGCGCTCAGGTTTGCTTGTAAATCAAGAAATTCTGCTCGATTATGGGATAAAAACTGGGGACATTCCCCAATATCCTCTCAACAGCATGGACCCGAAAACCGTGCTGACCTCACACGGTCATCTTGACCACTGTGGGGCAGCCCCAAACCTGATGTACCAGAACCCCTAAGTTTACATGACTCCTCCAACTGCTGATTTTACTGTCTTGCTCGGAAAAGATACTTTAAAGCTTGCAGAAACAACGCTTTCAAGCGTATCATATAATCTGAGATTAAGGGGATCTTGGGGGTAAAAATAACTACGAGTTCTCTAATATGCTAAATGAACACATAAATTATGGGGGAGAACAGCAACCCGTGGATCTATTTTGCTGCTAAAGGCTAGAGAATTAGCCCATTACCTAACAGGAAAAACCAGAGAATTTGATTTTGTTAGCCCTGAATTTGGGATAAAGGAATTGATTCTCAAGAAATTGGGCAAAAGATTCTGAGTATTTTTTATTATGATCGCAAAAATTAGGGTTTTCTAAGGGGCTTTGCATTACATGAAGCAAAAAACTAAAAGTGATAAACTCTTCACCTAGAGTTAATAACCACTGAAGATTTAGCATATATTCATTGTCTCTTACCTATACGAAATGGCTTTTACCAGATGAAAATGCATATGGGGATCCATTTTGGACTATTATGGCAATAACTGAGGATGGGAAAAGCACAGGGATATTTTATTCACCTGAAGGTAAGATAACACTATTTCTATCGAAAAAGTCTGATGAGCAGGTATTAAAAAGATTCCGAATATATGGTCGATTACTGTCTCATTAGTGTACAAAAAATAAAAAAACTATATAAGTTAAACACATTGTTATAGCCATGACTAAACAAAAGCCTAAAAGAATAGGAATAGGATTGCTACTTGCAGGTATAGGCGCTTTAATTTCGACATCATCACTTGCTCTGGGATTAAAGGGCAACATATCATCAATTATGGTCGGAATTGGGGGAATTTTAGTGTTAATTGGGATTGTTTTTTTCATTAGATCCTGAGCAAAAATTACAAATCTTAATTAGGAACTTTTTTAATTAACACTTTTCTTACTCTTTGGTCTTAAAAATACTTGATTCTTCATTTTATTGGACAGCAACGTTTAGCCTATAACGTTGCTATTCCTCTGGTTTTTGTACTGGTTTTTGTATTGTTTTTTACTGATTTTATGCCCTTTTTAATTCAAAACAACTACCCTTTTTGAGTGATGTTGCTATTCATGAAAGTTATCATAGCCTGTTATAAAGATCAATGTGTCTTTGGAGATCTCTATCAAAAACTATCTAAATAATGTTAGTTGATGAGGCAATTATTTATAATCAATATATGTATTTTATATTAAAGTAAAATTAAAAGAACTTTAAAGGGGGAAAATAGATATGAAAATTCGAGTAGTTAGTTCAAGAGAAGAAATCTTTACTTTGAATCCAAATGAACATGTTGTCCACCTGGCTTTCAGGCCGTCAAACAAAGACATTTTCGGACTGGTTGAGACCTGCCCGAAAATTGAGGTAATTCAGTTACCTAAGTCTTACATGGCTACGATCTCAAAATCCATCGAAATGTTCCTTGGAATGCAGAGAATCCAGCTTATCGAAGGAGATGTCTGGGGTCATAGGAAGGACATTAACGAATACTACACCGTTCCGTCTTCAGTGACTGAAAAAATAAAGGAAATGAAGACTGAGGGAAAATCCACAGAGGATATTGAAGCAAAAGTTTCAAGGGAAAGCAAACTCACCCCTGAAATGGTTGCCTATATCATGAGCAAAGAAGCTCATGCCTGAATTTTTGCAGGATAGATGTCAGTAGACAGATATTTTACTGGAGATGAGAATGTACTGAAAGGAGTTGCATCTTTCGTGATCTAAAAAGTTCCTTCTTTATTTATAGTTTTAATTGAGTGTCCGTAACATGCTTCTCTTTGTAGGGAAAGTGCTTTTCAAAATCCTCCAGCTCCTCATTTTCTATTTTAAAAACCTCATCCTCATTAAATTTTCCTGAAATGCCCCTCAAGCTATCATCGTAGAGTTCCAATGCCATAAATGCATCAAGATCATCACCCCAGGATGTCTTGATATTATATTCTTTAGCGTTGACAAAACCAAAACGATGATAATAATCGGGATTTCCAAAAATAATAATACCCTTATATCCCAACTGCCTTGCTTTTTCGA
>CAZFNE010000279.1:0-4931 GCA_964520335.1 uncultured Methanosarcinales archaeon
AAAATTTAAAAAATGCAAAAGTTGACTGCGAAGCAGTCAACTGCGTAAGTCCTATGGATGAAAGTTTACTTTCCTAACTTTCCACTCTTGCCGATAATAAGGTATATCTATAACAACTTATATTTATAATCCAGTTAATTGGAAAAACTTAATTTACAATCACCCTTGTATTATGTTCTACAATTTTTAGGCTAGGATTAATTGGCTAATTTACTCAATAGTAAATTTATAAAAATAATAATTATATCGCCATTTATTTAATTTATATTTCACCTATTTGCTTTACTTATCCCGAGGTACACATGACCGAAATAGTAAACGTCAGTGGCGGTCCGACAAAACCCGAAATAATTGCAATATCGCTTTCCAAGCTTGGATTAAGAGATGGGGATCGGTTTGCAGACATAGGCTGCGGTACAGGCTCAGTATCTATCGAGGCAGCCAGGCTTGCCCGGAACCTCAATATTTTTGCAATAGATGCACGTAAAGAAGCCCTTCAAGCGACAGAAACGAATTTTAAAAATTTTGAACTTGAAAATGCCAGAATTCTTGCTGGCGAAGCTTCGGATATTCTTATGAATAACGACTTAATTGATTCTATAGATTGTGCTTTTGTAGGCGGGACAAAAAATATTAGCTCTATACTTGAGCTGCTTGTAATGAAAAAAACTCGCAGTATTGTTGTAAATGCAGTCCGCATCGAGACCGTTGTCAGAACCATTGAAAAGATGAAAAAACTCGGGATTTTTGAAGAAGCTGTCCATGTTTTGATCTCTAAAAGCTCCCCGATTGCTGGTGAAACAATGTTCAAGCCTGAAAATCCCGTATATATTGTTGTTGGAAAAGTAAAAACCTGAGTCTGTCTCAATTGAAATGCAATATGAATCATATATTAATCGTACATTGATTCAAATTATATTTTATAACCAGAAAAATCACATTTATTTTATTAATCTAGGAGAAATATCATGCTAATTGGAGTAGGCCTTGGTCCTGGAGACCCTGAACTTCTAACTTTAAAAGCCGTAAATGTTTTGAAAAACAGTGATAAGGTTTATGTGCCGGGCAGGCTGGCAAAAGACCTTGTAGCCCCTTATGCAGAAGCTGAAATCCTTGAATTTCCCATGATCCGGGACATTGAAGTCCTCAATAGTCTCTGGAAAGAAAACGCTGATAAAATTGCAGAAGAAGCAAGAAACGGAACTGTAGCTTTCGGCCTTATAGGGGACCCTAATTTTTTCTCCACTTTCACCCATCTTAAAAAAGTTATGCGTAGGCACTATCCTGATGTTGAACTTTCAACTATACCCGGAATAAGTTCAATCACATCTTTTGCCTCCAGAACTGATACAGCAGTTGAGAGTTCCTTTGAGGTTAGTGACGGCTCAGAAATCGGATATAAGATTCATCTGAAAGCTACACAGCCAAAGTTAATTGTCGAACAGCTCGAAAAAGAAGGGTATAATGAGTTCGTTTTCGCAGAAAAGCTCTTTTCTGAAGATGAGGTTATAATCAGCAGGAAAGAGGATATCCCTGAAAAAGGAAACTATTTCAGTATAATTTACGGGAAAAAATAAATTCCCATGTGTGCGAAAACTGATATTTGATTTTAATTCGATTCTAATTGTAAAAGAAAAATGAAGGAATGGTCAGATGGAAAGAAAAGTTTACTTTGTAGGGGCAGGCCCGGGAAATCCAAAACTTATCACCGTACTCGGGCGCGAAATGCTTGAAAGAGCTGACCTTGTTATATATGCAGGTTCCCTTGTGAACCCTGAAGTGCTTAATTATACCCGGGGAGAGACTATAGATAGCTACGGGCTAACGCTTGATGAAACCACGAAGATAACTGCAGATGCAGTTGATGCAGGAAAATTTGTCGTCAGGCTGCATAGTGGAGACCCGTCTCTTTATGGTTCTGTTGTAGAGCAAATGGAAGAGCTTAGAAAATATGACATTGAAGTTGAAAGAGTACCAGGGGTATCCTCAGTTTTTGCGAGTGCAGCAGCCTTAGGCACTCAATTGACCCTGAATGGAGTTTCTGATACTCTTATTATTACCAGGCCTGCGGGAAAAACCCTTGAAAAAGATCTGATCCCCGAGCTTTCGGAATTTAACACAACAATGGCAATTTTCCTGGGAACCCAGAAAATCCAGGAAATTATGGAAAAAGTCCGCTGTCCCAGAGACACTCCGGTTGCAGTAGTTTTCCATGCCTCATGGGAAGATGAAGAAGTTATTACAGGTACGGTTGAA
This sequence comes from uncultured Methanosarcinales archaeon, assembly GCA_964520335.1. GTDB lineage: Archaea > Halobacteriota > Methanosarcinia > Methanosarcinales > Methanosarcinaceae > Methanosarcina. The sequence goes on from CAZFNE010000279.1 coordinate 2,257, forward strand.
GACATTGCAGATAAAGTAAAGGATGCAGGTATTAGGCGTTCAGCAATGATAATTATTGGGGGCGTTGTTGACCCTAAAAACTACAGGAGGTCCTACTTATACGGAGTAGCCCAGGAACCGCTGTAATAACCTTTGAAAGGAACAGGGAAATTGCTTCAAAGCTTGCCAAACATCTGGATGCCGATTTGCTTCTTTACGAAAAAGGGATCTTTGAAAAAGCTTTCAGGGATTATAAAGCAATAGTTGCAATTTTTGCAACAGGTATTGTTATTAGGGATATAGCTCCCCTTATCAATGATAAATGGTCAGATCCGGCTGTAGTGGTAGTAGATTCGAACCTGAATTTTGCAATTCCTCTGCTCGGAGGCCATCACGGAGCTAATGAACTCGCCAGGAAAATCTCTGAACTGGGGGCTGTCCCAGTCGTTACAACAGCAACCGAAGTTCATGGGAAGCCTTCTGTGGAAGGAATTGCCAGTAGCCTCGGGTGCGAGATTTTTAACAAAGAATCTACTGTGGCTGTAAATTGCGCCCTTCTTGACCAGAATGTAGAAGTTTTTGAGGTCAAAGGCCCGAAAATAGTTATTGTTGATGAAAACGTATCCGTTCTGGTACGAAAACAGCAGGATAATGCCGAATAAGGATCCTGCCCAAAGTCTTAAGAGTCGAATAATATTAATTTTAAAATCATTATCAAATTAATAACGTTTAAATTAATGCCTTTATACTCTAAACACTGGCAGACGGGAATAAATGATAATTGGAATTGGAACTCGTAGAGGCGTTACAAAGGAAGAAGTTATTGAAGCTGTAAAACAGGCCCTTGAGGAATGTGACCTGGGGCTTGAAGAAGTTACAGCTTTTGCTTCTGCGAAGCTCAAAGAAAATGAAAAAGGGCTATTGGAAGCCGGAGAAATATTTGGCATCCCGGTAAATTTTTTGCCGGATGAAATGCTTAATAGTTATAATCCCCCTTCCTCTTCTCAAGCTTCTCGCTTTGGATTAAAAGGAGTTGCAGAACCCGCAGCACTTGCCCTCTCTGATGAAAAACAATTAGTTTGCAGGAAGAAAATATATGGCAGAGTCACAATCGCAATCGCAAAATAAGGCTTCCGGAGGAAAGCTCTATGTTGTAGGGATAGGGCCCGGGTCTGTAGAACAGATGACAATAAAAGCCAGAGATGTAATCCTTAATGCTGATTATGTAGTTGGAAACAGCACCTACCTGGACCAGATAGCAAGCCTTCTTGGAACACAGGAAGTAATTCGCAGCTATATGGGAAAAGAGGTGGATAGGGCCAGAAAAGCTGTGGAACTTGCAAAAGTTGCAAACGTTGCTATGGTCAGCGGTGGAGATACAAATGTTTACGGCATGGCTGGCATTGTCCTTGAAGTTGCTGAGCATGAAGGGCTCGACGTCGATATTGAAATCCTTCCAGGTGTTACAGCAATCCTTGCAGGTGCTAGCATGCTTGGAGCTCCGGTTGTCACTGATTTTGCAGTAATTAGCTTAAGTGATCTCCTGACACCGTGGGAGGTTATTGAAAAAAGGTTAAATCTCGGTGCAGAAGCCGATTTTGTAATGGCCCTTTACAACCCAAAAAGCCGCAAAAGACAATCTAATTTTGCAAGGGCAATAGAAATAATCCGTCAGCATAAAGCAGATTCTGTGCCTGTAGGGCTGGTTAAGAACGCTCTAAGGGGCGAAGGTGAGGACAGGATTATTACCACGCTGGGCAAGGTTATGGATTATGAATCCTGGGTGGATATGAGCACAACAATTCTTATTGGAAACGGAGATTCAAGAATCTGGAATTCTCAAAAGAAAGCCTTTATAATTACTCCCAGGGGGTATCATAAGAAGTATGACTACTGAGAAAAACACAAACTGCAAAGCTGGAAGCTCTGAAGATCTTGAGGAATTTACGGAGCTTACTGTGGATGTTGACCCGGAACTTGTAAAGATCTGCAAGGATTCAGGAGCAAGAACTGAAGAGGCTAAAGCTATCTACATGAAAAGCAGGACAATGATCCAGGAGCTCATTGGAAATAAGACACCTGAAGACCGTTTTCGACAGCGCTGTGTAATTGCTACAGGGGATGTTTCTGTTGCAGATATAATGCGGTTTATGCATGACCCTATCCGTGCAGGTGTTGAAGCAATCAAAAAGGAAGCCCCAATTTTTGTAGATATCAATATGGTAAAAGCGGGAATTACAAAAGCAGGGCATAAATCCGAGATTATATGCGTGCTTGACGAGGACCCCTGTGCCGAAATTGCAAATAAGTATGGAATCACCCGTACCTCGGCAGGTTTCCTGGCTGCAAAGGACAAACTTGACGGAAGCATTATTGCAATTGGAAACGCCCCCTCTGCCCTTATCATGGTTTGCAAGTTAATTGAAAAAGGGGTAAGACCAGCCCTCATAATTGGGCTTCCTGTCGGTTTCGTAAATGCGGCCGAATCCAAGGAATTGGTCAGAAACCTTAAGATTCCTGTTCCTTCTATAAGCTGTGTGGGAACAAGAGGTGGGACCCCGATGGCCGTTGCTTGCGTAAATGAACTTGTAGCGATTGCAAGGGAAAATGAAGAATAACACTTCTTAATTTTTCTTTTTTTACATTCGTAACTTATTTCATCATTAATGATTTTATATTTTTAACTTCTTTTATAG
>CAZFNE010000280.1:0-4915 GCA_964520335.1 uncultured Methanosarcinales archaeon
TTTTAAAGCATGGCCCGGAAATAAAAGGAAATTCAGGATTTCCTCTTTTTTACGCATTCTTTAAGCTTTTCTTCCAGACGGATTCTGGATATAAAGACTCCGAACTGTGTTGCAATGGTTTCTATGACTGTACGTACGCTGTCTGAAAGCTCATATTCAAGACTGGAAGCAAGATAAAAAGCAGCAATAACTTTTTTTCCGGATTTCACCGGAATAATTGCTGTAGCTCTTAAATTTTCCTGCCTTAGAGCGTCATCCCTGGATGTAAGAAGAAGGTCTATATTCTGTTTATAAACAGGCTGCCCTATCATAACAAGCTTGGCGTTTGGGGAATTCTTACTGTAGTAAGAGGCATGTTCTATAAAAGTAGGAGAAAGCCCTCGATAAATCGAAAGATTCAAGTCTCCTGTTTCCTCATCAACTAAATAAATTCCTCCTGCGTCAATTTCATCTATTTGCAGGCAGGAGTCAAGCAGGATCTCAAGGGTTTCATTCATAGAGGTCGAAGTACTGAGTGCAATTCCCAGGTCCCTCTGGATGTATAAGAGTTTCTCTTTCCTTTTTCTTTCTGTTATGTCCAAAACTATACCTTTTAAGTAATTTACAACGCCATTTTCATCAGCTTCAATAAAGGTCCTCTCTTCAACCCAGCGGACCTCTCCCAATCTTGTCAGGACACGGTATTCCTGGGAAAAGTCTACATAGTCTTCTTCAATTCGTCTGGAAAGCTCTCTTTCAACCCTTTCGAAGTCATCTGGATGCACAATATTTCCATATAAGAGTTTACCAGATGTGAATTCTTCAACTGTATAGCCAAATTCCTTTATGTTTTCAGAAACAAATTCCGCAGGCCAGTACTTTTCCGGCCTCCAGAGAAAAACAGTCACAGGAACTTTATTTATAACAGAAATGAGTTCCTTTGCCATTTCAAGTGCATTGCATAAGGCTATTTCATTTAAATACTTACTTGGCTTTTGTTTATTGTTATTGCCATTTTTTGGTGAGTTAGAAGCCGTCCGAGCCATTTTATTCTCCGTTATTTCCCTCTTCTACAGGAAGGTTTGAGAAATACATATATTTAGATTTTGTGCTGCAAGTAAACAGAAATACGCTATAAATTAAAAAGTTTGCGATTTGAATCTGTAAGTTGATCGAGAAGCGGAGGCTTTAAACCTTCATGTTATTTAAACCATAAGTTTTTCGATTGACCCAGAGAGAAATAGATATTATGAGAAAAATATATATACTAGGTTAAATCACGGCTTTTGTGAAAATCCTTAAAGAGAGGTAAAAATATTTTAGTTAGATTCTATGTGTAATTATATGTACAGGTCACCTCTTTAAAACATAATTCCAGACAATTTTAAAATATATTTTTATTTCGTCCTTTATTTTAAACTTCCTATTTATTTTAAAAGTGTATTAGAGTATTTCCTGAATGTTAAAGTTACTAACTTTTGGTTTAACTACTCGATTTCTAAAAAACAAGTACATGTTTATTTATTTTTAATTATAGAACCCAACAAATAATTAAATGAATATTTTAAGCAATTTCTGAAAAAACGGGACAATTTGATATATCACGGTTGATATATTTTTAGATATAATTAGTTTTAAAGAAAAGGGGATTTGATACTATGGATGAATTACAGGGTGTATTAAAAGGACAGAAGATTGCCTATTTTTCTATGGAAATAGGCCTCAGGAGTGAAATTCCAACCTATGCAGGAGGCCTTGGGATACTTGCAGGGGATACTATACGTTCCGCAGCAGATCTCAATATTCCACTTGTGGCGGTTACCCTGGTAAGTAACAAAGGTTATTTCAAACAGGTGCTTGATTCTTCCGGAAATCAAATAGAACATACAGAAGAGTGGAATCCGTCACGTTTTATGACTCTGCTTGCAGAACAGGTAAGTGTAAAAGTCCAGAACAGGGATGTTAAGGTTCGGGCCTGGCTCTACAACTGTAAAAGCCTTACAGGAGGCTGTGTACCCATAATTTTCCTGGACACTGATATCGAAGGGAACGAATGGGAAGACCGCAGAATTACGGACTTTTTATATGGGGGAGATCAGCGTTACAGGCTAAAACAGGAGATAATCCTGGGAATCGGCGGAGTAAGAATGCTCGAAGCCCTAGGGTTTAAAGTCAGGAAGTATCACATGAATGAGGGCCATTCAAGCCTGCTTGCCCTAGAACTTCTCAGGCGCAACGGTACAGATCCTGCAAAAGTAAAAGAACTCTGTATCTTTACCACACATACGCCTGTGGCAGCAGGTCATGACAGGTTTGACTATGGGCTGGTAGAAGACCTGATCCAGGATAGAAATGACCTGGATATCCTTAGAAGATACGGGGGGATGGATCGCTTCAATACAAGCATGTTCGCTCTCAATCTCTCCAATTATGTGAATGGGGTTACAAAGCGCCACAGTAAAATTTCGAATGAACTCTTCCCTGGATATAAAATCCAGGCTGTAACAAATGGGGTCCATTCCTATACCTGGACCTCCCCATATTTCCGAAAACTTTATGACAAATACCTGCCTGGCTGGGCAAATGAGCCCGAACTTCTGGTAAGAATAGATGGAATCCCGGACACAGAAATCTGGGAGGCCCACGAAAACGCAAAAAAAGCTCTCATTGATGAAATAAATACCAGAACAGGCATAGGCATGGACTACGAGACCTTTACAATCGGGTTTTCCAGGCGTATGACTGAATATAAACGGGCAACCCTTATCCTCTCTGATCTTGAGATGCTCAAAAAGATTAACAGGAAAGGAAAAATTCAGCTAATCTTTGCGGGGAAAGCCCATCCCAATGATGAGGCAGGAAAACAGATTATCAGGGATATTTTCAAAAGCATAGAAGCCCTTCGAGCTGAGATTAAAATTGCTTTCCTGGAAAATTACGATATGGACCTAGCAGCGAAAATGGTCTCAGGAGTAGATCTCTGGTTGAACACTCCTACCCGTCCTTTTGAAGCTTCAGGCACAAGCGGGATGAAAGCTGCTCATAACGGAGTTGTGAATTTCAGTGTACTTGATGGCTGGTGGATTGAAGGCTGGATAGAAGGAGTGACAGGTTGGGCTATAGGCCCCCAGCCCGAAGAAAAACTCTCAGAAGAAGAAGCAAGAGCCGCTGAAATAAGTGACCTTTACAATAAATTATACTACATCATAGTCCCAATGTATTATGGGCGCAAAGATGAATGGATAAAGCTGATAAATAACTCTATAGGCATAGTGGCTTATTATTTCAATACACATAGAATGATGCGGCGCTATGTTACTCACGCCTATCTATAAGCATATTTATTTTAAACGTTTTAACACAAAAGAAAATATCTTATAAGATGGATTTCGAGCTTAATTCAGTAAAATAAGAGGTATAGCAGACCTAATAGTCAGTATGCCAATAAAAAAGGAAATAATAGGAAATAAAAAGACACAGAATAAAGTTAGGGAAAATAAAAGATCAAGAAAGAAAGGCCTAAGCGGATCGAAGAGCAATAAAATTGCAGAAATCAATTTTCTGGAAGATTTAATTCCCTAACCTTCTTGCGAGCTGTTTCAGCCTTTATTTTTACTCCTTTGTTTTCCCATAGGTTAGCAGCAATTTTAAAGGCATTTTCTGCACCTTTGAGGTTCCCAAGCCTGGAAAGGACTTTTCCTTTTTCATACCAGGCCTCAGGAAAGTCAGGCTTTTGCCGAATTGCTTTTTCTAAAGAATATAGAGCTTCTTTTTCCGCTCCAGTTTCAAATAGGATTTTTCCCCTGAGCTGCCAGGCAGAAGCATTTTCAGGTTTTGTTTTTAAGGCCTTTTCAAAAGCCTCTCTGGCCTGTTCAGGTTCATTGAGCTTCAAATGGAGCCTTCCTTTTTCAAATAAAATCTCTGGGCTCCCTGGGGCTTTAGCTAGAGCTTTTTCGGCCTCTTCAAGTTTCTCTTTGCATCTGGATATACAGGCAAATGCAGCTTCTTTCCCTTCCCAGGCATTTTTTTGTACAGGGTTTAAGGCAATCGATTTCTCAAAAGCTGCAAGTGCCTCTTCAAAGCGCTCAAGCTTAAGAAGCGTGGAGCCTATATTAGTCCAGAGGGCTGCATTATTGGGATTAATTTCCTGAGCCTTTTCGAAAGTTTCAAGAGCTTCCTCATAGCATTTTAATTTCAGCAGAGCGTTTGCTCTATGAAATAAAGCCGGAAAATGATGTGGCTCTTGGGATAGAATGCGCTCAAAAGCCTCAAGGGAAAGCCTGAGTCTGCCTTGCCTGTAAAGAGTAACTCCATCCTTATACTGGGCCTCTATCTGCAGCTCTTCTGAATTTTCGATTCCTTCAGTGCCTTTTTTTCCTGAAAACCCATTTTCAAATCTTTCTTTTTGAATTCCTGTTTCAATTCCTGTTTCAGAAAGGTGCCTGAACTTTTCTGGATTCTCAAGCCCGGGTAGAGAATCCAGGTATATAAATTCCTTTCCAGGCACAAAAGATTTGCAAATCCAGCCTGCCTGTGTTTTTTTATTTGTGATAATACAATGCTCATTTACAAATTTGGAACAAACTTTGCAGCAGTAGATGTGCCTGTCTAAGCGGTGCCTGATCTGGTCAAGCTCAGTACTCACAAGTCCTTCATTAAGTCTTGTTTTAAAGGTTTCATATGGGATGTTTTTAATTTTTACATACACCGTCGAGGGAGAAGGCGGGTCCCACTCTATATCTCTTTCAATTCTTTTCCTGTACATAGTCTTGATATATTTTTATTGATTCTATTAAATATTTTAAGAAAAGATGTCCTGTATAAAAAATTGCTTATGTGTATACTGGTGAATTTATGAAGATTATTTTTTATCGGTGTTTATCTAAGATTTCAGATCGGATTTTTCTCTAAGTAACTTATATTATATAATATTCAT
>CAZFNE010000281.1:0-1080 GCA_964520335.1 uncultured Methanosarcinales archaeon
ACCATTATATCTTTAACTTGCATGCAATTCACCTCATGCGTATCCAGAATTTTAACTATAATATCCGCAATTCTTTTCCGTTTTTTTTCCGTTTTCCAATCTTGATTTAGCATCTTTCTTAGCCTTTTAAAACACTTATTCTTGTGCAATAAGCGGTTATATAGGTCATATTGAAAGCTTCAGATAGCTGCTTTTATTATATCGGTCCTGCTTAATATCCCAACTATATTTTCTTCATCACTTACTGGAAGAGCTGTCACATCTTCCTCCATCATCATTTTTGCGGCTGCACTAATGTTTTCATCCACATCAATAGAAACTATTGGGGAAATCATAATATCTTCAGCGGTTAATGGCACCTCTTTTACATATCTATAGGTTTTCTGGCCTCCAGGGGAGGACTTACGGGCCATTTTAATGCTTTTTGTTGAAAGTTTACCTTCATTATCGGTTAAGAGATTTAAAGCCAGGCTCTTTCTGGAAATAATTCCAACAGGTTTCCCTGCATCGTCCTTAACAACCACTCTCTCGATTTCGTTTCTATTCATCTCATCGATTACATGGTTTATAGTATGATGCCTGTGAACAGAAACAATCTCGTCAGTCATTAACTTAGCAATTTTTGTTTTCATTTCTTCGGCATTTTCTGCCACATATCTCACGAGATCTGTCCTGGTAATAATTCCTACTATTCCATTTTTGACTACAGGAATATTATGGACTCTGTTCTCAAGCATTAAAGTAGCTGCCTGGGATATAGAGGCTTCAGGGTAGATGGTGATTACTGATTCTGTCATTAACATTTTGATAGGAATCTGGTCTATTGGCCTTCTCCTCCAAAGAGGCTCAGCCTGCGCCAGTCGATTGGTAATATCTGATTTTGTGACGATTCCCACCATCTTGCCCTCGTTCAGGACAAGCAAAGTACTGATTCTGTGCCTTAACATCAGTTTTCTTGCATGTGACACGGGTTCATCTACATTTATTACATAAACAGGTGAACTCATGACGTCCGCCACATTCATTGAATACCTCCTTCATTTTTACAATATATATGTATCGATAATTATAGTTTTTGAA
>CAZFNE010000281.1:1180-4847 GCA_964520335.1 uncultured Methanosarcinales archaeon
TGAATACCTCCTTCATTTTTACAATATATATGTATCGATAATTATAGTTTTTGAATGAGATACGAACTTTGCTCTTCATATTTGCAAATTTAAAATTTTATAGAATTTTAGATAATGATTTTAGAGGAAGCAAATATCTATAAAGTAATTTCATTAGAAATTTTCAAGCGATTTTCGAGGTTTATTAGGCTTCAACTATCAGAGCTTCAATTTCAGGCTTTTAGTATTGATATAGCTTAAAACATTAAACTTCAAGTAACATTAATTATTTTCCGACAGATTGAATTTAGGTCTAAATGAGAGCTTTTTCTAAATTATCTTTTAATAATTTAGAATTGCAATCTCAAACTTGAAATGATTAGGCAGGTTTGTTTAAGCTATATTCAAATATTTTAGATAATTTCCAAATGTCCCAAATTTATTCAAAGGACCTTAAAATGTCGCTTTCTGTAATTATTCCGCGCAAATAATCTCCTTCTAACACTGGAAGAGAGCCTATTTTCCTTTCAAGCATTATTTGCATAGCTGTTCCCATATCTGTACCCAGGCTGGTCCAGATTAAATCATCTGAGATAATGGAACCTATTGGCTGGTCAAGAGCTTCGTGAATATCTCCTGTAACCAGTTTACTAAAAGCATCTCCTCTTCCAAGGAAGTGGATAATATCAGAAGCTGTGACTATTCCTGCAAAAATCCCGTCCTTAACTACAGGAAGTCTTCGAAGTCTGTTTTCTACCATTACTTTTGCTGCCTGTCCAATAGGAGTGTCTGTTGATACAAGTTTGACATTTTTAGTCATATAATCATCGACAATTTTATCTGTCAGGGGTCCGCCCATTAATTCTATTGCATTCCTTTCAGTAAAAATTGCAACAACCTGCATATCATCATTAACTATAGGTAAGCCGCCAGTTCGTCTTTTTAACATTGTTGCTATAGCTTCTTTGAAGTCTGCCTGTTCGTGAAGATAGGCAACATTAGTGTCCATTATCTGCCTTACTTCCTCATTTATTGCTGCAAGCAAATTTCCTTTGAAACGATTTTTAACAAGAAGATTCTTATTCCCTCCTCCAAGGAAATCAATTATATCAACAGTAGTTACTACTCCTTCCAGTCTGTTTGTTCCGGCATCTGTAATGGGGATACGTCTGAATCTCCTTTCAGTCATGATTTTGATTGCTTCCATGATTGTTGCAGTAGGAGGCAGGGTCACGACATTTCTTGTTGCCAGGGCTAAAATTTTTCCTTCGTGCTCAGAGATGCGAGATTTAAATTCAGGACCTATCCGCATAGTGCCCATACTGCTGATTGTATGCGGGTCTTTATGTTGCGCTTTCTTTGATTTGCTCACACCTGGCTGAACCTTCATTTTGTCAGTGGATGAAAATGTCGTATTCTTGCTCAATAGGATCACCGAATTCAATTGCAGTTAATTAATTTTTATAATTAATTTTTGTTTTTTCTTTCAAGCTTTTGAAAACTTTTCCAGGAGGGTGCTTCTATTTCAGCAATCCAGACTGGCCTGGAAAACAAATTCGAAATTATTACTTTCGAATTTATTCTAGGATAAACTCTAAAATTTGTTTAGCGATTATTAATCTTTAAATCTATAACTATTATTAATGATAATCTATTCCATTATAATCTTTCTCACAGGAATTGTCTATTTTTATATTTTATGTCCTTATTTTTCTCAAAATTCAGGTCTGATTTATTTTAAAAACGATTATCTAATGCTTTTTCAGGCCATACGTTAACAATAGACTCCAGAAGGTCCTGTCTATCAACTATTCCTGATACTTTGTCTTTTTCATTTACTATGGTGACTCTTCCGATATCATAACGGATTATCATATCAATTGCACTATTAATGGAATCGGCTTCTGATAGTGTATATGTAGGTGTTGACATCAATTTTTCAACCTTGGGACTGTCATTGGGTCTTGTTCGCCTTTCATCTTCAACCTCAATTCTTGCAGCCCCTGATTTAATTATATCTCTTCTTGTTATCATTCCGATAGGTTCACCTTTTTTTGAAACCACAGGAATACCAGTGTAATCCGTTTCAAGCATATGTCCCCAAACAGTGCCAACTTTATCTTCTGGAGAGCAGGTTCTTACTTTTTTTGTCATTATTTCCTGAAGTGATTTAGGAACATTTTTGGGAACTTCAATATTTCTGAGAATATCCACATTACTTAAAATTCCCACAACTGTGCGATCTGTAGTTGATTTTACAACAGGAACCCTGTTCTGTCTTGATTGCACCATTAATCTTGCAGCCTTGACGATATCCATATCTGGAGTAATAGTAGGAGATTGGGATGCATATCCCCCCACAGTAACATTCGAGCGTGTAGACGTAACTCTCAAAATATCCTGGTCGTTCAGCATTCCCACAAGCCTATTGTCCTCGTCAATAACAACAAGGCTTCGAAGAAAATGATCACGCATCAATTGTCGAGCATGAGTTATAAATTGCTCTTCCTTGATACTCACAGGTTTCTCAGACATAATCTCACTGACATTCATGATTTACCTTCCTATAATATGTTCAACAGAAGACACGAAAGTCCAAATCTCAAGACTATATAATTCACTCGAAGTTTTCGCCCCTTTCCTGGCGACAATTTCCACACATATACATTCCTTCTACCAATTCAAGATCAACTGAATAAAGATAACAGGACTCACACATGCCTGTTATAAAACCCTCCTCGATTTCCTCATTTGAAGTAATGGAGAGAAGAGGGTCTCGATTAATATCAATCAGATTTTTGAGTATGGTTGTGAGTCCAGGTGTTATCATCAGGATATCAGTATTCGAGATTACACCTACTAATGTATTATTTTCCAGAACTGGCAGCCTTTTTATATTAGCTTTTAGCATGATCCTTGAGGCGTCTACTATACTTGCCTCAGGTCTTATTGTTATGAGTGGAGTTGACAGTATTTTGCTTGCTTTTATTTCACTTGGTTTTTTATCTTCTACAACAATATTTTTAACGAGATCCCTTTCAGTTATTATACCCATAGCCTTTCCGTTTTCGGTAATAATTACGCTCCCTGCATCGTTATTTACCATCTCTTTTGCTATAGAAGGAATATCAGAATTAATATCCATTATAATAACTGTTTTATTCATGACTTCAGAAACAGAGAGCTCTCTCTCAAGTTCTCTATTATGAATATCTGTGCCTATCTCCCTTTCAGGGCCGTCTTCCATTAACTGCCGTTCCCCCTTTATTTTAAACGTCTTCAAACCCGGCAACTTGATATAAAATCTCTAAAGTGGAATTTTGAAAACTTTCTATCTTAATTTTGGATGGGTCAATTTTTCTACTAATATAGACCAAAAGTTTACTTTTAAAACCGGATTTCCAATAGAATGTACTATTTTTAGCTGTTCTACTTCCTTATTCCCTTAACGCGTTTTCCCAACACTCTTCAGACGTTTTTGTAACTCTTATATATGAGTCAATGGTACATAATGATGACGGCATTTTGCTTCATTAAAAGGTTCAGCATAAATTGAAAACACAGCAAAAAAGTAAAAAATGCTTTCCCGATTTTTTTTCTTATCTTAATACCAAGTTTAATTATCATAAGTTTAAAAAAAGTTGTAAAAAGAATTTTTTATAACCCCTTTATTTCCACTGGACATTTT
>CAZFNE010000282.1:0-4838 GCA_964520335.1 uncultured Methanosarcinales archaeon
ATCTACAACAGTAGAAATTAATACGGGGGTTTAGCCGAGGTACAAACAAGCACTTAATGTAAATCTACAACAGTAGAAATTAATACAGGGGTTTAGCCCTCGTCATATTGACAAGCAAAACACAATCTACAACAGTAGAAATTAATACGGGGGTTTAGCCAACCGAAAGAAAATAAATACCATGCAGATCTACAACAGTAGAAATTAATACGGAGGTTTAGCCAATATAGACAAGAGGTAAGGAAAACCTATCTACAACAGTAGAAATTAATGCTGGGGTTTAGCCCATTTGTTCTGGCAAAAGACTTTAACATATCTACAACAGTAGAAATTTATACGGGAGTTTAGCCCTCGAAAATATGTTAGAATTCTGGCCAATATCTACAACAGTAGAAATTAATACGGGGGTTTAGCCATGTAACTTACGCTTGTTAGCGCCGAAATCTACAACAGTAGAAATTAATACGGGGGTTTAGCCGCAAGAGGACGCAAGCGCAGTATACAGATCTACAACAGTAGAAATTAATACGGGGGTTTAGCCCTTTTTAATAATATAAAATAAGAGGTTTATCTACAACAGTAGAAATTAATACGGGGGTTTAGCCCCAAATTAGAGGATTGACTCCAACGTTTCTATCTACAACAGTAGAAATTAATACAGGGGTTTAGCCGTTAATCAAATTGCAAACGCTTAATCTATCTAAATTAATACGGTGGTTTATACGAGAGGCTCATGAGTCAGATGCATATATCTACAACAGTAGAAATTAATGCTGATGTTTAGCTCTTCTGATGCTAGAATCATTATACCACTATCTCTAAAAGCAGAAATGAAATAGAGTTTAACTTATCATCTTAATTGCATCATCCATAAAAATTTCTTCATTTCAAATATGATTTTTCTTGAGCAAAGTTAAACCAATCTTGTGTTTCAGTTTTTTTCAAAACAAGTTTGCCTTCCTCGTCAATTGATGAAATTAATTTTAAACCCTTAAGAGCTATGTGATAAGCACCGTTTGCGTCAGCATTTTTCGGTTCAGTGTCATTTGCTTCACGTGAATCAAAAAAGTTCCCTTTTTCGTCCTGCACAGGAGAAAGTATATAGTCATTATCATCATTAGTACCACCATTGGTATTACGCATTTGCATTGTTAAACATAGATAATACAATAGACTTTTAAAAAATGACTTATCGTCCTGTGCGCATATAGCATTTTTTATGTCACAACCATTATCGTATACTATTTTCGCCTTATCTAACAAAACCATCATTTCTTCTGTAATATTGTATTTTTTTGCCGTCATATCCTTTCCATCAAAGCCATAACGTTCTGCTCCATAAGTGCAGACAATCCACTTGCTTTTATTCATCTGTTTGCCGAATCTATTATAGTCTAAGCCAAATTCAAAGTATTGTTTGTCTTGATTAAATCGAACAAACTCAAATTTTTCGAAAAACTTTTGAGCTTCTGCCACGCTTTGGTACTTAGGGTGCAATAAATCAACAAACCCTGTTTTAGGACATATATGAGAGGTATAAGAGGGATAAACATAGTACAGAAAACCACTTTGACTTCCCAGTGATCTGAAACTATCAAAAGGTGCTGTTAATTGATAACCATTAAGCACTCCTCCAGGTTGGTTAAGACTGCAATCTTTGAATACTAAATAATTAAGTTTGTTAATCAAAGCCTTTTCAAAATTTTGATAAACTTGTTTTTCAACTTTAACTCTACCATTTTTGAATCCAGCGTTAAGATTTTCTAAAACAACTATAGCGTTATATTTTATCATTAGTTCTGCCAGTTGATGCACCACTTGTGACAAATAACCTGCCTTCAATTCTTTGATATTTTCTATCGCCGTCCAATTTTTTCGAGCCGCATCGCGCTCTTTTTCTTTGCGATCCAATAATTCATGATAGTCGGTATCAATCGGCACTTCCTTGCCATTACTTATGTAATTATCTTTAATATGATTTAAGCTTCCTTGTTTAAGAATCTCACCGTTTTGGTTAATAATAGTAAAATAAAGAAGATGCCGTTCTCCCCTATCAATTCCTATGATATTTATGTCAGGATTATTTGCAACAAATTTATTCACTTTCTTATTGAATTGAGCTGGCAAAGAAGAAGCTCTGAAATTAATCGTGATAGGGCAATGGAAAAACAGCTTATTCTCCGTGTAGCGTTTATCTTTTATCAGGTCATACTCGAAAGTACTTTGCTTTTTGGGGTTATGCGGGTTTTTGTTCGTAATAGGCATATCTTTTGCATGTGTAATATTCTTTTCCAATGATTGACGGCGGAAAAAGATTTCTGCCTCTCCATTTAATTTGAATATCTTAGCGTTTGCATTCAACTCAATATTTTTTAAATTTTGCGAATCAAAAAGCATCCGCCAATACATCGTGTGAAGATTCTGCTTACCTTTGCTGTACTGAGAAAAATCCTTGTTGTAAATTTGGAAAAGATATAGTTGTCCTGCAGCAACCAAATCACTGATATATTTCTCAGAAATTCTTACCTTTTTTATAGAATAAGCTTGATTGTCGAAATCTCGGTAAAAGCCATTAACATCCATATAATTTTTCGTCGGTTTAAAATTAAATTTAAAATAGTTGTTCCATTCAGGATGCTTTGTTATAGATTGTTTGCAAAATTCTATCCATTGCCACCTTGCCTCAATGTTATTGGCATCTTTTTTGTATAACCCCTTTTCTCTTATCGTCCTAATTTCTGATAAAGGAGCATAATAGTCTATGTTGCTTTCAGCAAAAAATACCTTTGGCAGCATCTTATTGGCACCTGTAACCTGCTTATATTCAATTTTATTGAAATATGCCCCATTCACATCGCTAAAAGCCGCTTTTGCTACGGCTATATCTTTTAAATCAAAACACTTGCGGTGGTTGGTGTCCATGATTGCTAAATAATAAAGCCCATTTTTTTCTAACAATACACTTAAATTACTTTCTTCTTTGTTTATGTCCCACCCATTAAGTAGAGTCGGGGCATTAAAGTTGACTTTAATTTTATTTTCGGAGTATGGTTTTTTCGTTACATAGTTGCGAACATAGTCATAAACCTTTGTTGCCAAGCTCAAAGCATTATAAAGACCATCAAATTCACTATAGAAAAATGCATCTTTTTCAGAAATTTCCAGTTGTTTATTGCCTTCATATAAGTAAAAGATTTTGTAATAATGCAGCACACTTATAATCTGATCAAAAACACCTTTAATTTTATTTATTCTTTCTTCTCTGGTCCCAAACCCTAAACCATTTAAAACAGGTGAATATTCAACTACTGGCGTATTTTCAATAATAAGCTCTGATATTGCAGACTTATCTTGCATTTTTTTATACTCTTCACTATCCAACCCAGCAAGATATTCTTGAAGAATACCTTGCAACTCATTTATGTTTATTGCCTTCTTAGTTCTCTTATCAAATTCTTCCTTCTGCTTTTTTGTTGTTAAAGATTCTAATTTAATTAACAATGCTTTATTAATAATGTCCCATTGACCATAAATATTCTGAGATAAATCAGTAAGTTTACTGCCACGAAGATAAATTCTGCCAGTATTATCTTCGTTAACATATTCTTTAACTAACAGTGCGAGCTTCTTCTCAATTTCTCTTACTTCCCGGCAACACTCTATAGCCTTTTCTTCCATTTCTTCATCAGAAGTTATTTCCTCTATAACAAAACTTTTCTCTCTATCACTCAACAACTGTTTATACAATTGCACCATCATTGGGAGTTCCTTATTTTTAATATGGTTTTTCTGTCGATATTCATTGATAAGCGAATTAATACCTTTGGTGTCAGAATTCTCAATAGAAAAACCTATCATGCGGTTATATTCATCAATTTTACTTTGACCAAGCAATTCAGTGAATTTATTGGATTGAAAAATGACTTGATTAACCTTAAGCTTTTCATATAATCCTTCATGTTTTTTCTGAATATCCTCAAATCTTTGACAATTTTCAAAAAACCGAACCATATTTTCATTTACTATTCTATAAGAAATGGCAGACGACTTTTCTTCTGCCGAAAATAAATTTTCACGGTTATCTTTGTACCCCGTAAAATATGTTGTAAACTTGTCAAACTGTTGCAATGATTTCTTGTATGATTCATATAGTTCTTCCGTTAATTCTTTCCTATCTTTTCTATAATTCAACCATATATACAATTCCGATTTATCATCAGTTTTGAATAGTTTTTCATATGCATCGAGTTGGCTACCGCTTCTGCCATCTTTCAATGCTTTTGCTATCTTTTTGCGCATGTTATCTTGAGATTTTTCAAACGCTTTGCTATCCTTTGCCCTTTGTTGAAAAGCAATATAAGCCTCTTCAACCTCGCTTTCCTCCAATATATTTTTTACTAAAACTTGTTCTATAAAAAAACGATAGTAGTCGTCTAATATTTTCTTAACATTTTTATATTCTGCCGCTCTTTTTGCATCAATTGCTAATATTGAATCATCAAGATTTTTAATTAAATCTTTTGTTTTTCCTTGTGGCACCAGTTCAAATTTTAAAGTTTTTGAAAGTGAATACTGCCCTAGAAATTCATCTGCAATTAAAGCCATTAACTTTTCCCCCTTGATATCTTCGAAATCAAACAACGCTTTAAGCCTTCGACAATTGTTCCTACATTCCTGCATAAATTAGTTTTTATAATATTGTTGTCCTTTTTATTGGCATTCACATAATACGTTTTTGACATTTTTGCTTAATCGGCATAAAATTATACTAATATGCTTAAACGCTAAAGAGGCGCAAACCAATTG
This sequence comes from uncultured Methanosarcinales archaeon, assembly GCA_964520335.1. Taxonomy (GTDB): domain Archaea; phylum Halobacteriota; class Methanosarcinia; order Methanosarcinales; family Methanosarcinaceae; genus Methanosarcina. Next base: position 4,807 of record CAZFNE010000282.1, read on the forward strand.
GTTTGCGCCTCTTATTTAATATATTAAGTTTT
>CAZFNE010000283.1:0-4835 GCA_964520335.1 uncultured Methanosarcinales archaeon
TCCTTAATTTAAATCCAAAATTTGATTATGATAAACTTTGGAATCGATGTACTAGTTTTAAAACTCATTATAAAAAAATTATATAATTTTAAATATTTTTAATAGGTTAATAATTTATAGCTAGCTTGGAATTTACTCATCAAATAATATATATTCAATATATATATAAACTCATAAATAATATTGTTTCTGATTTTCATTATTTACTAAATCAAGATAGACATTGAATTATATATTAGAAAAAATCGGTTAGTATACAAAATTTTTTGTATTGAAGGGATGGAGTTATCGAGGAAAAAAACTTCTACCCAAAATGGAATGAGCTTCATGATGTTTAATTTTCACATATGTATGGGTTTTCTTATTCCTTAGAATCAGGAACGAATCTGAACTCAAACACATACGCAGGTTTCTCCAATGACGATTAAAAAAACAAGTAAATAAAAGATTGTCTGATATGAAGTAAAATATATAATTTTTGAGGGTGACTTTATAGAGTAAATTAATGAGAGTAATCAATCCCAAATCAATTTTTTAGAATATAGTGAGTCGTGTTAAAATTTTATATAAATTTATCATTATTTTAAGGATCATTGCTTTTTAGTAACTAATCGATTTTTATGAACATTATTACCGATATAAAATAAAATCAGTCTATTCTCTATTTTTTTGACAATTAAGATACTTATATTTCTTCTTATGCAGATTATTTAGCCGGTTATAAGTTTTAATATTGTTTGCTCGAAAAGAAGTTGATTCACAGTGTCATCTGCTTTATTTAATTATTTTTGACATTTTTATATAATAAGGTTGAATATTATTCAGAAAAACAGGGTATTTTTTTCAATTGTGTATCGATGCCTCTATTATGAGCTAGAGATAAACAATTGAATGTTTTGGGAAATGTAGTGGGGTGAATAAAATGATCCTCAAATTGAAAAGAATCTTAGCTATTTAATAGCGATTTCGTTTGTTGTGACATTGACAGCGACAACTGTGAGTGCTCTTGATGGTGATGAACCTGCTTTTACGAATTCGTTCAACGGATTGCAAACTGCTGCTATTCATAACGACAACAGGCTCGAGGCATGGGGCGTATATGGTCATTCTTATAGCTAGAATAATCATCTGGAAACCAGAGCTTGGAAATTACAATCCGCATGACCAAAATCCAAATACAGAATATCCAACTGACCCAACTTAACCTTCATAAAACAGATGTTTAAATATATAAAACAGCAATAATAAGAGACTTTCTTAAAACGATTCTTTCAATCTTTCTTTTTTAAGTAAGTTCTGCATTCAGAAAAGGTAGGAACTATTCGCACAAATCTTTTTAAATATTTTATGTTATCATTTATACTTTAGATTGATTGCTGGTGGAGCCAGTAAAACTCATAGATCATGTGAAATTATTTTTTTGCTGTACGGGGTAATGATAGGAAAAATATAGTCTTCGAATATTAAGGCGATAGATTAAGATTTTGCAAAATCATTACAAAGTATATGTAATGACTATAAACAGAAAACATAGGCACATTTTACCGGTAGCGTTTATTTTTGCCGAGTGAACAAAATTAAGAAAAGTTCATGATTTTTAAGCATTCTGTATTTTATTTTTGTGTAACAATTATATTTTCTAATTAGTTATTTGTGTTATTTTTTTCACAATTTAACATTATATTTGCATCTCAGATATAAGTAAAAATTACAGAAATTCTTAAGTATACTGTGAAATTTTGGTATTACTTTAAGTTTAATTCCACAAATTTCTGAGAATTTCTCTAGAAATTAATGGCATTCTTAAACCGTTTATTAAATAGTAAATTGTATTTTTTATTAGTATTTCTTACTTTTATTGATGTAGTTTTACTTTTTATTAATCTATTCTTTTCCACTTATAGGGAAAACTAATTTCTTTCATTAACGCATAGATAAATAATTGAATTCAAATTAATTAATAATAGTCTTTCATTTAGGGAAACTTTCTAGAGAATGAATTTTAGTTTAAATTTATTCCAAGTTTATTTAAATCTAATTTCTTAAGGGGACTTTTGGGATGCCTGAAAATAAAAGCAAATACATCCGCTGGTTTGATGAGACTACAATTGAAGATGTTCCGCTTGTGGGCGGAAAAAATGCTTCTCTTGGAGAAATGTACAGGGAACTTACCTCGAAGGGAATTAAAATTCCTAATGGTTTTTCGGTCACTGCCGAGGCTTACTGGCATACTCTAAAAGCCGGAGGAATTCTTGAAGAGCTTAAAGAAACGATGGAAGGGCTTGATACTTCCGATGTTTCGGCTCTTGCAAAGCGAGGGAAGGCTGCAAGAGATTTGATTCTTGGAGCAGGCATTCCTGAAGACCTCTGGCAGGAGATTAAAGCTGCATATGACCAGCTCTGCGAGCAGTACGGGGAAGATACTGATGTGGCGGTCCGCAGCTCAGCAACTGCCGAAGACCTGCCTACGGCATCTTTTGCAGGCCAGCAGGAGACTTACTTGAATATTCGGGGTTATCCTGCACTCAGGGATGCCTGCACCCGCTGTTTTGCTTCCCTTTTTACGGATAGGGCTATTTCCTACCGGGTGACCAACAAATTCGATCATTTTAAAGTGGGACTCTCAATAGGGATTATGAAAATGGTCAGGTCGGACCTGGCTTCAAGTGGAGTAATTTTTACCCTGGATACGGAAACAGGCTTTAGAGACGTGGTTTTCATTACAGGGGCTTATGGGCTTGGAGAGAATATAGTTCAGGGGCAGGTAAATCCGGACGAGTTTTACGTGTTTAAGCCAACTTTTAAAGCAGGATATAAACCAATAATCAAGAAGAAAGTTGGGAGCAAGGAAATCAAGATGATTTACGGAAGGGGAGACTCCAAAGTCCTGACTCGAAACGTGGAGGTGCCTGAGGCTGACAGGCTCCGCTTCTGTATTGACGATGAAGAAGTGCTCAAACTTGCAGGTTATGCAATTACCATTGAAGACCACTATTCCAGGAAATATCAGGAATCCAGGCCTATGGATATCGAATGGGCAAAGGACGGGACAACAGGAGAGCTTTTTATTGTACAGGCAAGACCAGAAACCGTTCAGTCCCAGAGAAGCAAAGATGTACTCGAAACCTATGTGCTTGAGAGACGCTCGAAAATCCTTGCAAGAGGCCGGAGCGTGGGGGATAAAATTGCTGCCGGAAAAGCCCATGTTATTCCTGATGTCTCGAATCTGCCTTCTTTTAAGCCGGGAGAGATTCTGATTGCAGATACCACAACTCCTGACTGGGAACCGGTTATGAAAACTGCGGCTGCAATTGTTACCAATAAAGGGGGAAGAACCTGCCATGCTGCTATTGTAAGCCGGGAACTTGGAATTCCTGCAGTTGTGGGGGCAGGTAGTGCAACAGAAGTCTTAGAGACAGGTAAAGAGATTACGGTAAGCTGTGCTGAAGGAGAGGATGGGCTTGTGTATGAGGGGATTTTGCCCTTCCATAAGAATATTTTGAGCCTTAAAGATTTGAAACGCCCGAAAACTGAAATTATGATGAATCTGGGAAATCCCGAAGAAGCTTTTTCTTTTTCCATGATTCCTAATGACGGGATAGGGCTTGCAAGGCTTGAATTCATTATCAGCAGCTACATCAAGATCCATCCAATGGCCCTTGTGCACCCTGAAAGGGTTAAGGATCCCAGAATCCTGAGAGAAATTGAGCAGCTCACAGCAGGACACGAGAAAGCAGATTATTTTGTGGAGCAGCTTGCCCAGGGAGTTGGAACTATTACAGCAGCTTTCTATCCCAAGCCAGTTGTTGTCCGCATGAGTGATTTCAAGACAAATGAATATGCTAGCCTGCTTGGGGGGAGTTACTTCGAAATGGTGGAGAACAACCCCATGATTGGGTTCAGGGGAGCTTCCCGTTATTTTGATGAAAAGTACAGGGAAGGCTTTGCTCTTGAATGCAGGGCAATGAAAAAGGTTCGAGAGCAAATGGGGCTTACTAACCTCATCCTTATGATTCCTTTTTGCAGGACTGTTGAGGAAGCAAGGAAAGTAATTTCCGAGATGGAGAAAAACGGGCTCAAAAGAGGAGAAAACGGGCTTCAGGTCTATGTCATGTGCGAGATTCCGAACAATGTTCTGCTTATCGATGAATTTAGCGAATTCTTCGATGGTTTCTCAATAGGCTCAAATGACTTGACCCAGCTGACCCTTGGCGTTGACAGGGATTCCGAAATTCTCGCCTCAGAATTCGATGAGCGGGATCCCGGGGTTATGAAAATTATGGCAATGGCTGTCCAGGGAGCAAAACGAAATGGAAGACACAGCGGGATATGCGGGCAGGCTCCAAGTGACTTTCCTGAAATTGCGGAGTTCCTGGTAAGCGAAGGAATAGATTCCATTTCACTCAATCCGGATTCGGTTATGAAAATCACCCTTAAAGTTCTGGAGACTGAAAAAGAACTTTTGGGACAATTTAATTCTGAAAGGAAGTTAAAAAATTGATAAAAATCGGCAAGAATGGCGGAAAATTCATTAAAGGGGTTAAAATGGGGTAAATGCCCATTAAAAGGTTTAGAATGAATGCAAATATAGTTAAAGACTTAATTGTAAATGAAAAACATCTTAAAAGTTGAAAAGGGACTGGAAATTAACTGAGAAGGTAATGAATTAGCAGAAAAACAAGTCTAAAATAGTTGGAGAAGTATATGTTATTATATTGATGGAGATTTAATGAACAATTCAGTGGGAGTAATTTGAATGTCTTTCTTAAAACATTGTCCTGAGTGCCATTCTAAACTCGAAAATAAGCTCTTCAAGGAATTTCAGTATTGTCCTG
>CAZFNE010000284.1:0-4829 GCA_964520335.1 uncultured Methanosarcinales archaeon
GGTAAATAAAAAGGTAAATAGTATCTGGTTACCCTTTTAATTCTTTTATAATTAATTCCCTTGCAGTTTTTGCATCTGCTGTTCCTTTTGTCTTTTTCATGACCTGGCCTACAAGGAAATTCAGGGATTTTTCCGTCCCTCCAAGATAGTCCTGGACAGCAGCCGGGTTTTCAGCAATTGTCTCAGAAACTGCTCTGGTAACAAGGTCATCTTCGGCTTTGAAAAGCCCTTTCTCTTCAATAATCTCGGATGGGCATTTTTCGTCTTCGCAATCCAGAATACTCCTTATAACTTCAACTGCAGCTCTGTCGCTGATTTTCCCTTCAGCAAACAGATTGATCAGTTCAACCATATCTGAAACCCTGAAGGAATTTTCTATTTGCGGGTCTTTTGTGTGAATGAAACCAATCTTCTCTCCATTATAAGAAGAGATTGCAAGGTCGCGGTAATTCAGTTCTCCAAGGAATACGTCCGCAATCCAGGTAGCTGCAATTTTTGGATCTACCTTCTTTGCACAAACCCCTTCATAGAAATCTGCAAGCATAATCTTTGAGGTTAAAGCCCGAGCATGCATATCTGTTACACCGTACTGGGCTATGAAACGGGAGCGTTTTGCATCTGGAAGTTCAGGGAGAGTTGCTTCGATTGCAGGAATCCAGTCAGTTACGCGCATAGGCATAAGGTCAGGCTCGCGGAAATAGCGGTAGTCCTCTGCTTCTTCTTTTGTCCTCATTGAGAGAGTTACTCCTCTTCCTTCATCAAAGTGGCGCGTTTCCTGAGTAATTTTTCCTCCGCGCCTGATTACATTTTTCTGGCGCATAATTTCATAGAGAAGAGCTCTTTCGACCCCTTTATGCGAGGAAATATTCTTGATTTCAACACGGGTTCCCCAGTAGACCGAAACGTTTGCATCCACACGCATTGCCCCTTCAAGGTTTCCGTCAAAAACGTCCAGATATTCAAGAATATTCCTGAATTTGTCAAGGAAACGCCTGGCCTCTTTTGGGCTGCGCATATCAGGTTCAGTGACGGTCTCAATTAAAGGCATACCTGACCTGTTATAATCGATAAGGGTACCTTTAGACTTTTCAATGCTGCCCATATGTATAAGCTTACCAGGGTCTTCTTCCATGTGAGCCCTTGTTATGCCTACAACATGTTCTCCGTCTTCTCCTTCAATGACAACTTTTCCTTTGCCTACTATTGGGAAATCATACTGGGTAACTTGAAAACCTTTAGGAAGGTCAGGATAGAAGTAATTCTTCCTGTGGAACTGAGTTTCTTCTGCAATCTCTCCTTCAAGGGCAAGACCTACCTTTATTGCAGCTTCGACTGCTTTTTTGTTAAGGACAGGCAGGGACCCGGGAAGTCCCAGGCAAACCGGACATGTGTGAGTATTAGGGGCAGCGTTATGGTAATCCGTAGAGCAGCCACAGAACATCTTAGTCTTTAGTTTGTTTAACTGCACGTGAATTTCAAGCCCTATCCTTATTCCATCAGGATTTTCGTATACCATTTACTCCACCCCCTGGGGCCTTTTTGTATGATAGTCAGTATTCTGCTCAAAAGTGTATGCTGCACGCAGCACAGTTGCCTCGTCAAAAGGCTTACCCATAATCTGGAGCCCTATTGGGAGACCATTGGAAAAACCGCATGGCACTGAAATTGAAGGAACTCCTGCAAGATTAATCGGGCAGGTATTTACATCTGAGAGATAAAGGGTAAGGGGGTCTTCAATCTTTTCTCCGATCTTAAAAGCTGGGTTTGGCATAGTTGGAGCCATAAGCAAGTCCACTTTTGTGAGAGCATTATCAAAGTCCTGTTTTACAAGAGTTCTGACTTTAAGGGCTTTTAAGTAGTATTTATCCTGATAACCTGCAGAAAGCGCATATGTTCCGAGAAGAATTCTTCGTATAACTTCTTTCCCGAAGCCTTCAGCCCTTGTTTTCGAAACCATTGCATGCCAGTTTTCAGCATTTGCCCTGAACCCATATCTTGTGCCATCGAAACGTGCAAGGTTTGAAGAGGCTTCGCTCATTGCAATTATGTAATAAGAAGCAAGCGCGTTATTTATATTGGGCATGGAAACTTCTTCCCAGGTTGCCCCTAAATCTTCATATTTATGTATGGCATTCCAGACCGCTTTTTCAACATCGGGGTGTATCCCTTCACCAAAGAATTCTCTCGGGACCCCAATTTTCAGGTTTTTCACGTCATCAACAAGAGCTTTCTGGTATTCGATTTTGCTGTCAATTGAGGTTGAATCTCTGCGGTCATACCCGGATATTATATCCATAAGCACAGCAATATCTGTTACATTATTTGCAAGAGGCCCGATCTGTTCTAGTGAGTTTGCGTATGCTACTATCCCATATCTGGAAACAGCTCCATAGGTAGGTTTAAGTCCGACTACCCCACAGAAAGCAGCAGGGCACCGGACGGATCCGCCCGTATCCGAACCAAGGGCAAAAGGAGCTTCTCCTGCTGCAACAACTGCTGCACTTCCTCCAGAAGATCCCCCAGGGACTCTTTCAAAATCCCAGGGGTTTGCGGTTGGCCCAAAATAACTGGTTTCTGTGGATGAGCCCATAGCAAACTCATCCATATTCGTTTTTCCAAGAATTACTGCTCCGGCCGCAAGGAGTTTTTCAATTACGTGAGCATTATATGGAGGAACATATCCTTCAAGAATCTTTGAACCGCAGCTGTTTGGCAGGCCTGTTACGGAAATGTTATCTTTAATTGCAATTGGCACGCCAGCAAGAGGCCCAATATGTCCTTCAGAATCGATTTTCCTGGCATCTTCAAGGGCCTTTTCAGAAACAGTAATATAACCGTTAATTTTGCTTTTTCCTATAACTTCGAGGTAGCTAGCTGTGACTTCTTCGGCTGAGCTTTCTTCGATCTTCTCTTTAATCTGTGCAACACTCATCCATTTTGACATTAAAATTCCTCTCAACCGATTTTAACCGATCTTCGGAACCTTGAAGGCTCCATCCTGTTTGTGTTCCGTGTTTGCAAGAACAACTTCCTGTGGGAGGGATTCTTCCACCACATCCTCCCTGAATATATTATAAATTTCGGCAACATGATATGTGGGAGCTACATTTTCGGTTTCTAACTCATCTAACTGTCCGAAGTACTCCAACACCGAATTAAGTTTCTCCATATATTCGACTGTTTCCTGCTCGTTAATTTCAATCCTTGCAAGCCAGCCGATATGTTCTACATCCTCTTTTGTTATCATTGAAGTTCCTCAAAAATAGAATAATTTGAATAGTATACTGTTGGTTCTGATAATAGAAACAGGTTAATTAGATAAATATATATTCATCACCCGAGTCCCGTCTCGGGAGGACGGTGTCCCTTTCACACCCGAATTGCGTCTCGGGAGTACGCAGTCCTTTTCGTTCGCTTCGCTCACTCAAGAGGACTGATAGTGGTCGTAGTTATGAATAATCTTAATTCTTACAGGCTGTAATGACTCAGTTTCAAGTTATATCTTAAACTTCATTTGCTAAGCTATTTTTTGTGGAATTTATGTTTTCTCTCTTCTGCGCAGGTCGTACATCTGGACTTTTTTCATTTTGGCCAAGTTTAGGACTCTTTCCAGTTCGGAGTCTGTGAGCTGGCGGGCTTCGATGTAGCCGCTATCTACTGCTTCGTTAAAGATTTCATAGCCTATGGCTGAACGGGTCAGGACTGTGGTCCAGCCTTTGGGAGCGCCGACTCCCCCAAAAGAGATATCTGAATTTTCGGCTGTTAGATCTGTGCAAAAGCGGCATGAGGAACTTCGATGCTCGTCAAATTCGCTTAGTTTGAAGATATGTTCTTTTCCATTTTTCAGGGTTACTTCGAACCAACCTTTCCGGATTTTCATAGCATCTACATTTTCTAGAGTAATTCCGTAGCTTTCAAGGACTGCTTTAATTCCCTCATATGAGAAAGTATCCATGCAAAAAAGGCCCAGTTTCAGGACTTTTGCTCGCATGAACATGTGAAGAAATCCGTATGAGCTTTTCTGCATTTTCGTGACGGCGTCAATATTGCAGCTTGTTCCTACAAATGCTATACTGTTCATTCCCTGTTTAATTGCGCTCATAAGGGCTTCGAGAGTCATAGAGTGGGAATATATACTGCCACTGCTTTCAAGGACCTCTTCTCTTGTTTTAGCGACTATTGGCACTGGTTTCCAGGGTTCTTCTTTTGAACGGGTTGTGACAACTGCGCAATCAATCAAGCCTTCATCCAGGGCATATAAAAGAAGAGAAGTTATGACTCCTCCGTCCTGACCTTTTATTTCGGGAACTGAGGTTCGCGCTGCATAAGCAAAACGAAAATTTCCTATTAATCCTTCTTCAGTTGTTATAGTTCTTGGGCACTGGTAATAACAGACACCACAGGCTTTGCAGGGACCTACAAGCTTAGGCGCATTTTCTTCTATTGTTATATATTCGCAGCTTGCAGCACAGGCTCCACATAGGGTACATATTCCTGGTTTTATAATATCTTTTTTAAGTTTTCCAAAGGAAATTTTTTCTTTTTCGCTCAGATTTCTTTTGAGCCTGATCACGCTTTTTTCTAATACATCGAATTTTTGTTTACATTCAGGGCTACAAAAATAATACTTCTTTCCCCCATAATCAGATGCACAATTCTCGTTTTCGGATATAATTTTTTTACAAATAGGATCAAGTGGCATTAAAAATCCCCCAATTAAGTTTTTAAGAAAATATCAGGCGCAGTCAGATGCACATTCTTCCTGCCCTTAGGTGTTAAATTAAGGACCAGTTATTATTCTCATAAAATATATATTAATATTTATTCTC
>CAZFNE010000285.1:0-4758 GCA_964520335.1 uncultured Methanosarcinales archaeon
TCTATTATAGTTTCTAATACTATATATCTATACATATAATTGATTACCAATGCCATTTTACTTTATTTAGCCTTCTATCAATTTTTTTTCTTTAATCTAAAAATGGATCAGTTGTTTCTCAAAATAAGTGTTAATTATGAAAACACATTTAAACCAGACCGGGCTCTAAGGCAATGCATAAGGAGAAAATTTAATCTAGATTATGGCTTATTAAATTAAAATATAAATTGAAATATGATTCTCCTGCTATTTAAATTTCAGGATTTAAGAGCAAAAAGGCCTGAAATAAAAGTATTTGAAATACGAGCAATTTGAAAATTTAGAGCAAAAATATGAAAGTATATCTTGAAAGTTTTGGATGTTCAGCAAGCCAGGCTTCAGCCGAGATTATGAAAGCAAGTATTGGAAGGCTGGGACATGAAGTATTAGACTTTAATACTTCCGACCAGGCGGAGATCTACATCTGCAATTCCTGTACAGTTAAATACACTACAGAGCAGAAAATCCTTCATAAGCTTCGCAGTATGAATGAAAAAGGTGTGGAAGTAATAGTTTCCGGCTGTATGCCTGAAGTCCAGCTTGAGGATATCCTGCACGCAAATCCAGAAGCCCACATTCTTGGCATAAATGCGATTTCCAGGCTTGGAGAACTTCTTTCTATAATTGAGCAGAGGGAAAAACAGGGTATCATTGGAAACACTGGCATTAAATTCGGGAGTTCTGAGCTAACTGGTTTCCTTAACGTTCCTCGGGAACGTTCAAATCCGAATATCCACATCTGCCAGATTTCTCAGGGCTGCTCTTTTGCCTGCTCCTACTGCATTGTAAAATCTGCAAGAGGCGAACTCCGATCCTTCTCTCCGGAAGAAATTCTTCAAGATATCCGTTCGGCAGTTGCAGAAGGCTGCAGAGAAATCTGGCTTACGTCTCAGGATGACGGCCAGTATGGGATGGATTTTAATAAAAAAATCACAAAGAGAGGCCCATATTCGGACTCGGATTCGGATTCAGATTTAGATCCACTTTCTGATTTAGATTCGAGTTCAGAGTCGAATTCAGATTCTTATTTTAGAAATATGAATGTTGATAATAATTCTGGTATTGAGCTTCGTGGCGTAAGGCTGCCTGAGCTTCTGCGCATGATTTCCGCAACTCCAGGCGATTTCAAGGTCAGAGTCGGGATGATGAACCCTTTTTCAGTGCTTCCGATCCTTGATGACCTTATAGACGCTTTTGATTCCGAAAGAGTCTTTAAACTGCTTCACCTTCCAATCCAGTCTGCTTCCCATGCTGTCCTGAAAAAAATGAACAGGATGCATAAGATGGATGCTGTGGACATTATAATTGAAAAGTTTCGTTCGCGTTTTGAAGACTTTTCCCTTTTTACGGATATAATTGTTGGGTTCTGTGATGAAACCGATGAAAATTTTCAGGAGACTGTTGACTGGATAAAGAAATATCGTCCCGAAAAGGTTAATATTTCCCGTTACTCTCCGCGGCCGCACACAAAAGCCTTCACTTTCCGCAACCTCGATTCAAGGATTGCAGTCCAGCGTTCCAGGGAATTGCATAAGGTATGCGAACAGGTTAAGCTTGAATCTAAAAAAGAAATCCTTGGCTGGCAAGGCAAAGCTTTCGTTTCAAAATATACAGAGCTTGGAGATCTTCTCACCCGTACAGATTCTTATCGGCCTGTTGTTATAAAAGATTCAAAGCTCAGGCCGGGCCAGTATGTCAATATAGAAATTACTTCTGCAAAACCCGGGTATTTTCTCGGAAGGCTAATTGAAGAAATTTAATTTTCTTTTTTCCAGTCTATGTATTTATATAGTATTTTTTATATAATAATATAAAACGATTGTTCAAGACAAATATAATTCAAGCATTCTATTTATACAGAAAAGTACAATTTTCACAGCCAAGAAATTGTAACCATTTTCTTACAGCTATGGAATGATACATTTGTAACCAATTAAAGCAATCAATTAAAATAAATAAAAACTAATAAAAACAAATAGAATTATTAATTGACCTGAATTAATTCAATTTAATTTTGATATTAAAAGCCTGTCTTAAGGGGGGTCATTAATGAAAAATATTCCAATAGGCTCATGTTTGCGTTTATTATCTCAAATTGAAGAAGAAGCTCTGGACTTTTTTTGGATTGAAATAGCTAATGGGAGATATCCAATAATTGATTTAGAGGGAAACTTAAGTTTTTCAATTCTGAACCAGGAAGGACTCCTCTTCATTAGAAACGATTTTCCGGCTTCAAATTATATGCAGTATGAACTGGTTTTTGGCGGAGTTTTCCTTCCCGATACTGTTGAAGAGCTTCTTTCAAGAGATAAAATTCTTGTTCTCATGGTCTATAACCAGAATACAGGGGATTTCTTATTAGCCAAGCTGGATGTGGATCTCAAATATTTGCTTGACCTTCCCTACGGCCAGTATTCTTTTTTTGCATTTATTGTAGATGTCGAAGCTGAAAATTTCCTGGATTCTACAGTGTATGCAATAGGTATTCCATGCAAGGAAAACCGAAATAACCCGGAATTGGAAGAATTTTATCACGAGCATCCGATTGACGTTTTTGAATTCATTGAACTTAATCCAATAAATATCGGAAAAGGAGGGCCTTTTTATATTAATTTAATAATGGTGGATGCAAGAGAAATCCCCAATTGCCCCATGCTCTTTTCAGAACTTTTAGAGGCCTGAGTTTCTCCTTTTGTATTTATTCTATTTTCTATTTTTACCTTTATTTCTACTTTATTTACTAAATTGGATTTCTTAAAGTGCTGTTTATTGACAACATATCAGGATTAAAAGGAAATTAATACACTCCTGTAAAGGGGAAAAGTAGAAGCCCAAAATATATTTTTTAAAAAACTCAATTTCTCTTAATTATTTTCTTACTTAAAAATCTGTTAAGAGGAAAGGAGGGATATGAACCCTCCAATTAATATTGTTTCTGTCCGCTGTTTTTCATATTTAATTTATCTTCCACATATAAAATATTTTTGTTTTGTTCTTACTATATTTTATTAAAACCTTTATTTTTACTAAATACTTTTAACGTTGTCATTAAACTCGTTTTTTATCGGCTTTATAACTTATTTTTAAAACATATTTAATATTTATTTGTTGTATGACTTTATAATTTTTTACCTGAAACTAGCTTTTATTAAGGAACTATTTTTTGTATAAATAATTTAAAATAAATATACTCATAATTATGTATTTTAAGGAGTTAGTAGAAATGTATATGCTGGAAACTATGGAAAGTGAAATACTTAAACATCTGTATGAAATAGGAATACTTGGTATAAATGGTGGATGGGAAGAAGAATCAAAACTGGATAAAAAAGCAGTTGACGAGCTATATAAAGCTAAACTTGTGGATAAAAGCATTTCAAAGGTATTTATACGTCTTTCAGAACGTGGTGTTGGAGCTGTACTATTCGGATTTAGAAATGCAGGAAAAATTTCTGATATGTTATGAGAGGTCGATAGTATAGACAATGTTCACCAAAATGCAGGAGGAAAAGATAAATGGAGTTTATTACTAAATTCAGGAAAGAGTTTAAAAATGAAGATCCTCTACGAATTACGCTTACGATCATTTCAGTTATTATGTTCATAGCTCTAATTATTGGTGCTAAGGATGGCATGATGCAGTAAATGTTACTCAGGATTAAATTATTATAAATCAACTCAATTCTGCTTTACACATATAAACGTAAGAAACTAATCTGGATATATAAACTCTATACTCTCTGTTTTGTACATTTTTGATAATTATTCCACTAGCTGTTAAACAGATCCGTAAGTACATAAAATACTTTTTTAGAAAATTAGTATTGAATTTCTGTGCTTCATTTAAAATGACAAAATAAGTCTGTTAAATAATTTAGTTTTTACTCAGACCTTAATTTACTCTTTTTCAACACTTATTCCGTCTATATCAGATTAAATTTAATGAAATACTGTTGAAAATATAAAGATCGGATTTCCTGGAATAATTTTCTTATAATCAGATAGAGTTCAGTATTTTCTTATTGTTACACGAATTTATGAGAGGTTATAATTTTATTAGAAAATAGGAATTAAATGGCATTTTAAAAAGTTAAAAAAAAGTTGGATGTGTGGGAGGAATAATCCTCCCACAGATGGTATTTGCTCTAAGTTTTTGTTTCTCAGTAGTTAATAGATGTCCTTAATAATAAATCTTTAAGTATCTTTATTTCTGAACTAACTTCCTCTTAAAGTTGTTACTAAGCTTCATATGTTCATCTGCCTTCAATTCCTGCTCTAAACGATGCTCTAAGACAAAATAATGGTATAAAGTTTGAATTAAATGTTTTTGGTGAGTACTTTATTATTTAAATTATTTTTATAAGTTTTTTTCTTAAAAAAATAATGCTTTAAAATATATTGACATTTTGAATATTAACATTTTTTGTAAATTATTATGGAAATAAATGGAAAAGATAGGAGAAAGGGAAATGCAAAATAAGAAAAGGCTGTATTCAGCAGTTTTAGCTTCAGTTGCAGCAGTTTTATTTTTGATTCTCATTTCATCTACTGCATCGGCAGCGATCACTGAAACCCGGATTACTACCAATAAATTCAATTCAGAAAATCCGGCCATCTATAATAATAAGATTGTATGGCAAGATGATCGCAATAAGAATTGGGATATTTATATATTTGATCTCTCAACTAAGTCGCAGATTCATACTACAAATCTATCAG
>CAZFNE010000286.1:0-4756 GCA_964520335.1 uncultured Methanosarcinales archaeon
AAAAGTGGGCCCGCTGAGATTCGAACTCAGGATCCCCGCCGTGTAAAGGCGATGTCATGACCGACTAGACCACGAGCCCATTAAACTATTTAGTGGATTTAAAGAACTACTCAAAATGCAAGTCCAAAATGTTATTAGTTATATATATGTCTTTTGTTCAGCCCGAATTTTTTTCCTGATTTTTGAGAAAAAAGAGAAAGAAATTCTGAAAATTCTTTTTGTTCAGGTGAGTGTTGGGAGTTAGATTATAGAGATTTTATAAAAAATAGCAATGAAACTATTTACTATTTGAATGCAAAATAAATTAAAGTTCGAACAAATTATATTTATACTACATAAGCAGAGATAATAATGAGCGGGTCTCTCTTTTATAAGATAACCCCAATACCCCAACACCCCAATTATACTCCCCAACCCGCTCACTGACTTTTTTGAAAAAACAATAATTATTTATACTTCAATTCAAAGGTTCAATTTTATAAAAAATAAGAATAAAATAAAATAGAATAAATTATTCTGAAAAACCTTACTTTAAATAAAAAATCAATAATTATAAAAGGTTAAGTATAAAATAGAAAATTATATATATTATAAACTTCTATTCATTCTGAGTGAGCGGGCCTCTTTTCCATAGTATAACCCCAAACCATATCCCCCAACTATTCCCCCCAACTATTCCCCAAAACTCTCCAACCCGCTCACTGCCTTTTCTTCTGTTTTCAAGAAATATCATTTTTCAATTAACCAGGAATCCATTTCTTTAAGTTTTAAAAGGATATGTCAGAATTTAATATAGAAATCAATATAAAAATCCCATTTAGCGAATAGATAAGGAAATTAACTAATTAAGTGAATTAGTTAAAATAAATAAGAAGCAGCAAATAGAAATAAAAAGTAAAAAATTAAGGATTAAAAATCAAAAAGGGTTTTTTGGGTTTTCGGCTCAGTTTTCCTGGGAATATCTTCTATTTTCTCTTCAATTTTGCTCTGTGCATTTATTGATGCAGGTTGAGATTCTGGAAATTCCTTATCCAGAGATTTGCTGCCAGATTCCTCAATAATAAGCGTCCTATCATCTCTTTCATTTATAACCTCGAAAGAAATATCCTTTACTGCCATATTTAAACTGGATAAAGCCGTTTCCTGAGCTGGAACGGATTCTTTAGATGGCTTTCTGTCTATTATATCAGATTCTGGAATAATGGAAAAATCCGATACTGAAGTAATTGATGCCGAATCCCCGATTGAAAGTTCAGCAGGCTCTATATTACTGGGAATAAGATTGCTGGATATAGAATTATTGGATATTGCTTTATTGGGAAAAGAACTCGGATTAACAGAACTATTCCCAATTTCAGAACCTGATCTTAAAAGTTGCTCAGAGGCAAAATGAATCTCTGAAGAAGGATTAACTCTGGATTCACGAACCGGGTTTTCCTGAGTAAACCCTTTAATTACAGGACCCTCAGGTAAAGAGTCCTGATTTAGAGTGGTAGAAGATAAATTATTGCCATTCTTAAAATTTTCTGGCACTTCATTGTTTAAGACGATATTTTCTTCTTGCTGTTCAACCAGGTTCTCAAAATTGAATTTGAGAGATCTTTGTTTATCGCCATGGATGTTCAAACCTAGCTTTTCTAATTTCAAGGAAGAATCTTTTTTATTGCTATTTCTATCTCTTTCAGATTCCCCTTTTTGCATGAAAAGCTTTTGCTGGTCAGGTTTTGACCTATCAGGTTCTGATTTTTCAGGAACCGTAAAAAATTCTTCATTACCTTCTTTATATTCCACAAGCAGTTCCTGCGCCTCATCATAGATTTTTTGCAATTTTTTATTGACTTTTGTGCTGCCGAAAAGATATATCAATTCCTCAAGCTCAAGTCCCAGTTTTGCAGTGATTTCAGCAGCATCCGACCCTTCCTTTACCATAAGAGAATAGAACTCCAGGAGCTGGTTTCTTGAGTAGCGCATAGACTCAAACGCATGTTCCCCAATTTTAGAAGCAATATTATCCCTTAAATCTCGTTTTGACCGTGTCTGGCCAAGCCGTCTCCAGAGTGTAGGCTGCTGGTATTTAATAAATCCAGGATAAGGCCTTGTCTTTGAAACTGCGGCTCCGCAAACCATAAGCATATTTGCGTATCTCCACATTCGGTAGTTCTGACGCTTCTTTACCCTGCCAAGGTAAAGGTCAGCTTTTGAGAGATAGGAAAAACCAGTTCTTATGTCCCTGAGATCCCCGTCTTTACCTGCATACTGGATAGGCAAATTCTCATCAATCCAGTGGACAAGGTCTTCAGGACTTTCATCAAGCCCACGGGTGACCTCAAGAGCTCCCTTACAGTCTGTGCTTTTGAAAATCTTCTGCATTGCTTTGAAGATATTCTCTTTTACATCCCTCTCTGCTGTATTAATATCCTCAACTTCCAGGGTCTTTCTTCCATTGGCTGAAGCCTGGAGATCATTCATTGCGCTCCTTAAGTCTCCACCTGCATTTTCGGCAATCTGTTGAAGCGCATCTGGACTGCAGGTTATCCCTTCATTTTCACAGACCTTTTTTAAAGCCGGAGCCATGGACCGGCTCTGCACAGTACCAAATTTTATTTCGAGGCAGAGATTTCGAAGGGTAGGGCTTAGCCCATAAACATCATTTGCAATCAGGACTATAGGCTGCAAAGTAGTTTTTACAATACCTGTAATTGCCCTCATCCCACCCCTATCTGCATTCCCATGAAGATTGTCAGCCTCATCGAGGATAATCAGGCGTTTTCCTCCAAAGAAGGTATTCATAGATGCTGCCGAGCCTGCGATCTTCTCGATAACGCCTGCAGTTCTCTGGTCACTTGCATTGAGCTCAATTACCTCCCAGCTAAGATCCCTGGCTAGAGCATGTGCACTCGAAGTTTTCCCTACTCCTGCAGGCCCATAAAGAACTACTGCCTTCTTCTCAGGAACTCCTGAAAGCCATTCTTCAGCCCAATTTCGCAGATCCTGTACTGCTTTCTTGTTTCCCACAATGTCTTTAAGCGACTGCGGTCGGTATTTTTCAGCCCATTCGATTGCCGATATCATCTTAAACCATACCAATAGAAAAAGAACTCATTCTTAACACTATATGTTTTAACTTTTTAATTATGTAAATCCTTTCACTTAAAGAATCTTTCAGCTTAATCTAATTTCTCAACATTATTAATGGGATACCAGATTAAACCCGATTAAACTAACAAAATAATTACACCAAATTCCCGGTAATCTTCCTTAAACTTACATCCCTCCATATGTAAGTAATTTATCTGATGAAAATTAAGGCAAATAGAAAACAAATTCCAATCGTCAAATAGATAAGTACACGTATACTCTTTCCTACAGTTTTGTAATCCGGAAAAAAAATCAGGACAATGCAAATAAAAATGTTATAATTTATAATTTAGCCTGAATTAAAGTAACGGATTAAGAACTAACTTAGTTAAATAAAATAAGAAACTTAAACTTTAAAATTATCCTTCTAAATGTTAAAAATTGAAGAGTATGTTTATACAGGTTTAAACTATTTGGAATTTATAAGTTAGGATATAAGTCAGGATTAACATGGAAAAAAATGACATGGATGCCTTGCTTGCAGCTATCGAAGCCCGCGCTTGTGCAAATAGGGCCAGAGTGGCCATGGGAATAAGAGAACCTAATCCCAAAATACTTGAAAGTGCCTGGAAAGCCCAGGAAAAGGGGTATGCACAGGTTGTCCTTGTAGGGAGCAAAAAGGAAATTGAGGAAATCGGGACAGAACTTGAGATAATGGATACTGAGGACCCGGAAAAGCTTCTTGCAGAACTTCTGGTTTCAAGAAAGGTGGATGCAGCCATTCGGGGAACTGCAAAAGCATCCGGAGCTCTTTTCCATATTAAGGAAGCCCTTGGGAAGAAAAGGATTTGCAGGCTTGCCTTGCTTCTGACAGCAGAAGGAACACCTTTTTTCCTTGCGCCTGTTGGAATAGATGAAGGAAACAGCCTTGCTGATAAACTCAAAATGATAACTCTTGGAGCAGAGCATATCAAAAGATTTGGAGTCGAGCCTTTTGTAGGAGTACTCTCCGGAGGCAGGATAGGGGATATTGGAAGGGATGAACGCGTTGACAGGACACTTGCAGATGGGGAATTTGTGACAAAACAGGCTCTTGAGCTTGGAATAAAGGCCAAGCATTACACTATTCTCATTGAAGATGCTATAAAAGAAGCAAACTTTATACTCGCTCCTGATGGCATTTCAGGAAATTTGATTTTCCGAACGGTTGCCTTTCTTGGGGGGGGCGACGGGCTTGGAGCGCCAGTACTCATGGATGACTATGTCTTTGTAGATACCTCAAGAGTTGGAGGGCATTTTACGAAAGCTATTATGCTTGCAAGTGCACTATCCCACCTGAACAAAGAAAGAAATAGGTAAAGGTGATAAATTTGAAAACTCTTGCGGAAACCTGGCCTGTAGTAAAAGGGGATTATATAGTGGGAAACAAAAAATCCAGAATTGCAGTTGTAACCCTTGCAAGCAGCATAACCCCTTCTCCTGAAGCAGCACTCTGGGGAACATCAAAGACTGAAAACCTTGGAGTCGAAAAAATAATTGCAAATGTTATTTCGAATTCCAGCATCAGATATATCCTTGTCTGCGGGGCGGAATCAAGAGGCCACCTGGCAGGCAATTCCCTGCTTGCAATCCATAAGAATGGAATCGATGAAAAAGGAAGAATTATAGATTCAGATGG
>CAZFNE010000287.1:0-4689 GCA_964520335.1 uncultured Methanosarcinales archaeon
GGAAAAACATACATTTACACACAAAATGTCGCATTATTTAAAATGGTGACTATAAGTTATCTAATCTTATTAGTTTTTTTTGTTTTGTCGCGTCCTGTTTTTTATTCTATTTTATTCTATTTACTTTAATTTTATTTTATTGACTGTCTTTTACTTTGCTTATTCGTCAAGCCCTTTTCTTCCGAAAATGTAATTTGCAACCCTTATTGCATCCCTTTCTCCTGTTTCTTTGTCTTGTGAATCACTTAATTTAACTACAGGAATTCCGTTTATGCTGTGCAGTTTTATAACAATATTAAGAGGAGGGCTTTCCCGGAAAAATTCGGAATTGTTTGTTAGGCTTGTCCCTATCCCGAAGGTGCAGTTGATCTTATTTTCACAGTACTTTTTTAACTGGACTGCAGTATCCGCATTGAGGGCGTCACTGAAAACAATCATTTTTTTCATCGGGTCTATGCCCATTTTTCGGTAATGCGCTATAACTGCATTTACAAAAGTGTAAGGGTCCCCGCTGTCATGCCGGAAGCCGTCATAAATCTTTGAAAGCTTCAGGTCCATGTCTTTAAAAAACGCTTCAGAACCAAAAGTGTCTGTAAGGGCAATTCCCAGGTCTCCTTTATAAACCTCGACCCAGTTTTCAAAAGCGAAACGGTTTGCATACCTTAGCCCTACAAGGGCAGATGTGCCCATAATCCATTCATGGCCTACTGTGCCAATCGATTTCAAGCCGTACTTTTTTGCAAAATAGACATTGCTAGTTCCTGTTAAGGTTTTTATCTGAGTCAGGGTCTTTATTACGTGATCATGAAGTTCCGAGCTTCTGCGCCTGCGAGTTCCAAATTCCGAAAAAAGACAGCTATTTGCTTCAAGTGCTTTTCCAATTGCAAAAATCATTTGCTCGTAGGCATAAAATATGGATTCAAAGACGGATTCTGAATCTGTGAGCTTTTTTGTTTTTCCAGCAAGCTTTTTTTCGGAGGGAATTTTCCATTCTTTCTCAACAGTTGAAAAATAAAGTTCTGAAACCGAGGCCATAAGCACAATTTCCCAGAGAATCGAACTATGCCAGGGGCCTTTTATTCTCATATCAAGGTTGTTGTCTTCGGTAAGGCAAATTTTTACTTCTTCGGGTTTAAAACGAAAATTTTTAAGGTATTCAAGGTACATTGGTTTCATATACGAACAATTTTCAGCAAGCCAGGAATATTCATCTGCCGTTAAGGCTAACTTGGAAATATCTTCATCTATTATTCTTCTCAGGGCTTCTACAAACTCTGCAGAAAAGCGCTGGGGGCCTCGATTAATAAATCGATATTCAGCTTCTGCTTTGGGAAAAAGTTCAAGCACTGCAAGCTGCATTGTAAATTTATAAAGGTCATTATCAAGTATTGAATTTATCACTGAAAATCTTCCTGTACGTTTTATATTGATTTAAACAGCAGATTTTAGTTTTATTTGCTGAATTTTAAGGTTTTGATTCTTATTCCTTATTTTACTTAATTTAAATTCCTTAACTCGATTTTTTCACACCAATTCTCGGCTCATTCTGGTGCATTATATAGCCTGCTTATTTTTTAAGATTTCTGAACAGGGATCTCTTAAAATTAATATGTACCTGACTTTAAATAAACAAATTCTCGCCAAACAAATAATTACAGGAAAAACAGATAATAAAATAGATAATAAAAAGATATCAAAATCATATTAAAACAGATACTATTCTAGAATTGCTAGAATTGAATTGGAAATATCTGATTCAATTGAGAGCTAAATAGCACAGGCATTTAAAAGGGGAAATTAGGCTTTTACTTTAAGGGGGTTTTGGGGAATGGAAAAAAAATCGAAAAAAGAGCTGAAAAAAGAATTGAATTTTGCAACAAAATGCGTGCATGCAGCAGAAAAGCCAGACCCAATATATGGGGCGCACACAACTCCTATTTTTCAAACTTCAACTTTCATTTTTGAAAATTCAATGCAGGGTGCTGCAAGGTTTGCAGGACAGGAAGGAGGATATGTGTATGCCAGAATTCCTCCAAATACTCCAACGCATGCTGTGCTGGCTGAAAAATTTGCCGTGCTTGAAGGAGGAGAAGCAGGCCAGACCTTTGCTTCAGGTATGGCAGCAATAACTGCAGTTGCACTGACTGTTTTAAAGCAGGGAGACCACCTTATTTCTTCCGATGTAGTTTATGGCTGCACTTACAGCCTCTTTTCTCAAATCCTCCCTAAACTGGGAATAGATGTGAGTTTTGTGGACACCTCTAGACATGAAAACGTAGAGGAAGCCTTCAAAAAAGAAACAAAAATGGTTTTTCTTGAAACCCCAGCAAATCCTACAATGACCGTTTGTGATATCAAACAAATTGCAGGAATTTCAAGAGATCGCCAGGCCTTTTGTGTTGTTGATAATACCTTTGCAACCCCCTATTTCCAGAAACCTCTTGCCCTTGGGGCAGATCTTTCCCTTAGCAGTTGCACAAAATATATAGGTGGGCATGCAGACCTGCTTGGAGGAATTGTTGCAGGGCAGGAAGAATTTATTCAAGAGCTTGCTCCTGTGGTCGGATATACAGGAGGGATTATGGGTTCTCATGAAGCCTGGCTCTGTATAAGAGGACTCAAAACCCTGCATATAAGGATGCAGAGGCATGCAGAAAACTCAATGGAAATTGCAAAATTCCTGGAATCCAGGCCTGAAATAGAATGTGTCAGATATCCTGGCCTGCCAAGCCATCCTCAGCACGAAATTGCACGTAAGCAAATGAGCGGATACAGCGGGATGCTTTGTTTTGAACTCAAAGCCGGATTTGAAGCCGGGATAAAATTAATGGATAATGTGAAACTTTGTTCGCTGGCCGTGAGCCTTGGAGCAACAGATACCTTAATCCAGCACCCTGCTTCTATGACACATGCCTGTGTTCCATTAAAAGTCCGGAATAAAATAGGGATCAGTGACGGGCTTGTGAGGCTTTCGGTGGGCATTGAGGATGTAGAAGATATAATTGCAGATCTAGAACAGGCCCTTGAAAAGATTTGAAAGGTCTAAAAGGGTACAAAACGAAGTAAAGAAATAAAACTTGGTTAAGGAAATAAAACTTGTTAAGGTAATAAAGCTTGAATTAAAGGCTGATTAAGGACTAAAAACTATAATCAGAGTAATTCCGGTTAGAACCAAAAAATAGCCCTTTCTTATATCTTCTGTTACCTTCTTCACTTTCAAAATAAGAAAAAATATATCTATTTTCGAGATGCTCTTCCTTCTACAGGCTTAGAATCACAGTTACACAGAAGAATTTAAAAAGAACTGTGAAATTTAGCCTAAAAATAAGTTAAATTTCAATTCTAAGCTTAGAAACAAGATTATAAGCTAACTTTAAGCTAACTTTAAGCTAAATTAAAGCTAAATTTAAACTTGAATTGTTATACTGAATGGGGGGAATTTATATGAAAGCACTCGTATTTGGAGCTGATGGGTTTGAAGATCTGGAACTATTCTATCCTTATCACCGCCTAAAAGAAGAAGGAATAGAAACACATATTGCTTCAATGGAAAAAAGCCCAATAACAGGAAAGCATGGATATAAAATCGACGCAGATATCGCCTTTAAAGATATAAATCCTGTAGATTATGATCTACTGGTAATTTCCGGAGGAAAAGGGCCTGAAAAAATGAGACTGGACAAAGCTGCCCTTGAAGTTGTGAAGCATTTCTTTAACAAAAACAAGCCTATTGCTGCAATCTGTCATGGGCCTCAGATGCTTGTTTCTGCAGGCGTTATCAAAGGCAGGAGAATCACCTGCTGGGTAGGAATAAGGGACGATATCATAGCTGCAGGAGCACTTTACGAAGATAAAGAAGTTGTCATTGATGGAAATCTTGTCTCTTCACGAAGTCCTGCTGATCTCTATGCTTTTGGAAAGGAAATGATAGCTATTTGTAGTCAGTGACTTAAAAAATAATTAGAAATGTAGGAGCCTCAAGGCTGCTTTATAAAAATTAAAAAATTAGGTTAAATGCCTATCTATTTTTTTTGAGTGTTTCAGGTTTTAAGGTTAAAGTATAGATAATTTTGTCACTTATAACGCCAAAAGAGGATTATCTGTTAAAGGATTCGCAAATTTACTTCAGATATCGTGGTAATAAAGCATTAGTTGCCCTATCTATAAAAAACGATATTATAAACAGATTCGGCCAGATATACTTTTTTTCCGCTTGCAATTGCTGCAGATGCCAAATATGTCAAAACTCCATTCTCCGGCAGAAAAATCTGCTTCATTTGACATCCTATCCACGATTTCAGAAATCATGGGATCTATGCAGTCCTTGATGTTTTTGCACTGGAGGCAAACCATATGCGCATGTGGCTTCACATTGGGATCATATCTGGCCTGATCTTTCTCTAAATTCAATTCCTGAATCAAGCCTGCCTCTTTCAAGATTTGAACTGTTTTATAGATCGTTGCAAGACTTACTGTTGGATAGACCTTCTTGACTTCACTATAAATTCTCTGGGCATTTGGGTGAGTATGATTATGAAGAACAAATTGACCGATCGCTATTCTCTGGGGTGTAGCCTTGTATCCTTTTCCGCGGAGAGCTTTGATAATGGAGGAGTTTGAGTCCTGAAGAGAATTCACAACTCATTATTATGTAATAATCAATCTTAAATAGATTCCTGTTTTATATAG
>CAZFNE010000288.1:0-4665 GCA_964520335.1 uncultured Methanosarcinales archaeon
AATTTGAATAAAGAATAAGATCCAGTCAGAATAAACTTAGAGTGAAGTTAGAATTAAGTAAAAAATAGTTTGGAATTAACTAAAAATTTAAAAATTGCTTGTAAAGCTAGAAACTGTATTAAATCTAGTTAATAAGGGTTCTTGATAAGATTTCTTGAAAAAGTCTATTATCAACCCTTAATCAAGCCCTTAATTAAATCCTTAATTAATCCTTATTTTTTGATCCTTGCATTTTCTTCACTTAACCCTGTCCAGACGACCTTGTACCCAAGATACTCAAGCACAGGATAATACAAACTGCGATCAAGTCCAAAGCTTTCAAAGATTTTTACTGCATCGGAATATAATTCTACTGCCCCTGGTTTTTTCAAATTGGAATCTATTTTTTCAAGCAAGCTCCTGTGGACTATGTAATTTTCAAGGAGAACATAATCTTCTGATTCTACAGGCTTTGTGGAGCTTCTGTATTCCTTAAATGTTTCATTTTCTTCTGAATTGTAAGAATTGTCCATTTTTGTAAGCCTGTCAGTAACTGCTTCTTTTAACGCTTCAATCAGAACCCCTTTCTCGGCCGCAATCTTTTCAAGGCTTATAAGCTCTCCTGAGAGGGGAATTTCTGTTTCTTGCAGTAATAGGCCATCTTCCCTGCACTTGTTTTCCTCGTATTTTCGCAGGATTCTCATGACTTCATTTGCAGGAATCTTTTTATCAAAGAAAATCACGTCCTGGGCAGGAAAATCTTTCTCAGAGCATTTTAGTTTTTTATTGATCAGGAGAATAAGGGGCTCTTTTACTTCTTTTAGCTTTTCAACCTTCTTCTGGAGATATTCTGGAGTCCAGAAGCCTATAATTTCCAGGTAAACTTTTATATTACCCCTTTGTAAAGCAAAGTCCGGAACAAAAGCATATTTTCCGGCTTTAAGGATTGTAGGTTCCCTTTTAATTTTCCAGCTTCCTAAACTCAGGTTGCCAAACATTTTCTCAATTGAGCTGTCATACGTTTCTTCTTGAAGGTTCTCCTCTGAGCTCTCATCGAGGTCAAGATCGAGATCTGTAATTCCTTGATTCCTGTTTTTAAAACTTGAAGCGCTAATTCCCCTGCTATTTCTGTTATTTCTATTATTTTCGATTTCATATCCTGCCTCTTCTTCTCTAAGCTTGGATTCTGAGGAGGTTTCAGGATAGTCTTCAGGATAATAGATTGCATCTAGAGGCGGGATGAAGGCTTTTTCCGAAGCGTCCAGGGTAAATTCAAGGATGCGTTTGCCCTGATAGGTTCTATGAAGAATTTTTGCCTTTAATTTCCAGCCTTTAGATCTCAAAAGGACAGGAAAAACCTTCGCAAAGGAATTCCCATAACGCTCAGACATTCGGAAAAGCGACCCCGGGCCGTCAAGATGAAGATGTACGCTTGTTGATTTTTCAGAGGTTCTGGCTCCCTGATAGCTTTTTTCCTCCGTTCTTCCTTTTTCCTTCGAGTTCTTTACCTTTGATTTTAATATTTCATTTCCTTGAGGGTTTTTTTCTCCCTTCTTACCAGGTTCTTCAGTTTTTATTTTATCTTCAAGCTCGCCAGCATCCTCAAGCGAATACATAAGCCCTGAGCGAACGATTTTCCAGAGGATTTTTTGGAAATCTCCTTTTATCCAGATATCAAGGTCAACTGCCCGGAAAAGTAGGGTCTGGGTCAGGGAAAGGTTGTACTGTTTAAGGAGCTCTGCCGGGGAAAGAGGGAGAAAGCTTCTTATTACCTGATTTTCTTCAAGGTCTGCCCAGAGGGATTTTTCAAGCTCCTGTACAGGAACTGAAAGAACCTGTGCAGCCTTTTTAAAAGCCTCTTCTTTTTCTGCAGAAGAAAGCGCCATTCCAGAGCAGGCTTCAAAAACTGTTCCCCTGGAAAGGGAAGGATCAACAGCAGCATCTGTTTCGATTACAGCGCGCCTTCCTAGCAACTGGGAAAGCCCTCTTATGAAGCGGTAATTCATTTCTTCATAACCTTCAAGTTCACTCAAAAGATTCCCATAAGGCTTTCCTACATGCTGCTCATAAGTTTCTATAAGGAGCCTTGCAAGTTCCAGGTTTTCAGAATCAAAACTTGCGTATACAGGTTTTATTTTCCCGCCAGAGATTCGGGTTATGAGCAGATCAGACGTAATCAGAGGAATCCTCTCCTGAGGTTTTGAGTGTACTTTTCTCTCTTTTTTTATCTCGCATGCTCGCTCTTATCTTGATTCCATTTTCTGGAATTTCCTGATTTTCTGGAACCTCGAGGCTTTCTGGCTTACTTTCATTTTCCGGCTTTTGTTCATATTCTGGCTTTTCACGGTGTTTTTTGGTAGAAATAGCCTGTTTTCTCCGCTTTGCAGTGCCGGTTTCTGTTGTTTCCATGGCTATGATCTCATAAAGGATAGCTTCTTTTCCTTCCTTTTTCCTCAGAATCCTTCCAAGGCGTTGCACATATTCGCGCTTGCTGCCTGTTCCACTGGCAATTATTCCTATATTTGCCTCGGGGACATCGATACCCTCGTCAAGAACTTTTGAAGTAACCACAGCCCTGTAGCGCCCTTCCCTGAATTTCTCAAGAATAGCAGCTCTTTCTTTAGAAGGAGTCCTATATGTGATCGCAGGAATTAGAAATTCCCTGGAGATTTTATGGACAAGTCGGTTGTGTTCTGTAAAAATGAAAATCCTATCTTCCCTGTGGGCCTGCAGGATTTCTTTCAGTTTTACCAGCTTGGAATCACTGTTAAAAGCCAGGTCCCTAGCTGCGTTTCTTGCAAGGAGGGCTTTTCGAGCTTTTGGGTCCCTTCCACTTCGCATAACAAGTTTCTGGAAATCTACCGGGCCCTGCATTATTATGCCAGCCCTCCTGACAAAATTCAGGAAGACAGAATAATGCTCATCATATTCTTTTCTTTCTGCTTCAGTAAGTTCGGTAACTATTCTTTCTATTCGATAGGGGGAAAGATGCCCACCTGCAAGCTCTGTGATTTTCTTTTCGTAAACCTTGCCCCCGACAAGGCTGTTTAATTCCGAATGCAGGTCATCTTCCCTTTCATAAGTAGCAGTCAGCCCCAGTCTATATGGGGCTGCTGAAAATTCGGCAATACTCCTATATCCGGGAGCAGGCAAATGATGTACTTCGTCAAAAATCAATAGCCCGAATCTGTTTCCAAGAATTTCGGCATGGATGTAAGCAGAATCATATGTAGAAACCGTTATTGGAAGGATTTTCTTCTCTCCCCCTCCGAGTTTTCCGATCTCCATCGAGAAGGCGTCTTCAAGCTGCTTTTTCCACTGTTCCAGAAGGTCAAGCGTAGGCACAATCACAAGAGCAGAGGTGTTGCAGCTTGCAATTGCGCGAATTCCGACAATAGTTTTCCCACTCCCTGTAGGAAGGACGATAACCCCCGACCTTTCATTTTCTCCCCAGGAAAGAAGGGCCTCTGCCTGATAATCTCTTAGCTCGACTTTTTTCCCGGACGCTTCGTAAGCTGCTCCGAGATCAGGACAGGGAAGAAGCTCAAGGACATTATCCTCAAATTCAAATTTGGAGTTCTCCAGATAATTAATCGAATCCCTATAATGCATCGCAAGAGCCCTGAAACATTTGTCTCTCTCATCCCAGACAGCATTAGGAACCCTTACATTACCTTCAATAAGTATAGTTCCTTTTTTGAAGCTAATTTTAATCATCACTTATTAATATTTCAGGTATTATATATAATTATTTAATTATCAGAAGCCTTACAAATATATAAATTAGATTACCGTAAATAATAAAGAGAATTAAGCCTTCCAGAATTGAGAGAGCATAAATTTAAAGGAAAAGTTAGAGAAACAATTCAAACGTATAATACATAGAAGATTTGGATGGTAAACTAAAGAATTACTAGGGGATTACAAGGGGATTTATTGTGAGTTCAAAAGATAATTCTTTAAATAAAGCTGAACCTGAAGAAAATTTATCCGCTGATTCTTCATTTGAATCTTTACCTCTGGAGACTCTTTTCAACAGATATGGAATCGAGCGCAGTCATGTCGATAATGTAGCCAGGAATGCCCTTGAATTTTTTGATGTTCTTAAAGAGTATCACGGATTAGATCCAGAACTGCGCAATTTCTTAGAAATTGCAGCTCTTGTCCATGATATCGGGGTTAATACGGACCTGGAAAATCATCATAAAGCAGGTAGAGATATCTTGCTCCGCCATCCACCTTCAGAAGTCCCAAAAAAATTCCAGCCTGCAATTCCCTGGGTGGCTTTTTTACACAGAAAAAGGGTTGGAGAAGAAAAGCTTTTGAAACTTCAGAAAAAAGAATTTGGAAAAATGCCTGAGGATGTACAGGCCATTACCTTAAAGATATCAGCTTTGCTCCGCCTTGCAGATGCCCTTGATTACAGCAGGATGGGAAGCAAGCTTGGGGAGGTTAAATTAGGAAAAAGGAATGTGAGACTCGAAATAAAAGGGGAAGGGGCAACAATTGACGCAGAGAGACTGAAGAAAAAAAGTGATCTCTGGGATTTACTTTACAATACTGAACTGGAATTCAAACCTGAGTCTATATAATTTAGAAATAATAGCCTGAGAAATTACAATTAAATGCCAATTAGATTTTGATATAGTTAATTTTAATCAGATATTCATCGATTATTTATTCATT
>CAZFNE010000289.1:0-4661 GCA_964520335.1 uncultured Methanosarcinales archaeon
TGGTTTTCCTATATTTTCCTTACTTTTTTATTGCTTCCTTTTGGATCGTAATTCAAAAAAGCAAAACTTTTTGCAAACCTATTTTTCCTGCTTTTATGCTGTGAATACGACATCCACTTTTTCGACATCCCATAAAGAGCCTAGCTTTTCGACGATATCTTCTTTAATTGCAGGTGCAAACTGATGGTTTGAAGGCAGATCTACTACTACTCTTACAACTCCGTTTTCCACACTTGTTTTTAAGATTAAATTTGTACGAATGACATCTAGGCCTGTTAAAGGATTCATGACATGTTTTAATCTCTTTTTAACGACTTCTTCGGTTGTGGGTTCTTTTTCCGTTACAAGTCCATGCTTTTCCTCATAGTCCCGGATTGCAGCGCGCAAACCCTCAACAGCAAGCACTGAACAGTGGGCTTTAATCGGAGGCAGTCCTCCGAGCTCTTCAGAAGCCTGTTTCCAGGTTATTTTCTTTGCTTCTTCAAGAGTCCTTCCTTTTGCAAGATCGGTTATAATTGAAGCCGTGGCAATGTTTGAGGCACAGCCATAAGATTCGAATTTTACGTCCTCAATAACCTTTGTTTCGGGATTAACTTTAAGATAAACTGCAACCATGTCCCCACAGGCAGGGCTTCCTTCAAGGCCCTTTCCATCAGGATTTTCCATCTGCCCTACATTGTGAGGATTCTTAAAATGCTCAAGTACCTTTTCGCTATATGGAAACTTCATTCCCCTTTCTCTCCTTGCCTCTTTTTATTTTCTTACTTTAATTTAATTTTAATAATTTAAATTCTTCTTTTACTCCTTTAACTTTAACCTGCCTTTTTTATTAGGTTCAGATTCTTTTTTGGGCTAATCCCTTATTCATCGTTTCCCCTACTTATTTTCGCGCAAGCGGGCTGATCTCCCTTAATTTTGCAACTATTTCCGCCATAGCTTCGATTGCCGCATCCGCATCTTCTATCTTGTTGTAGCGCCCAAAGGTAAAACGTACTGAGCCGTGAGCCCTCTCATGATCTCCTCCAATGCCCCGGATTACATGGCTTGCTTCAAGCGAACGGCTAAAACAAGCTGAGCCTGTACTTACTGCAAAGCCTCGCATATCCATATGCAGGGTCACGGATTCGCCTTCTACATAGTGAAAGGTCAGGTTTGCATTTTGAGGCAGGCGCTTTTCCCTGCTTCCATTGAGGGTGACATCCGGAATCTCAGCAAGGGCTTTTTCAATTACCCTGTCTCGCATGGCTTTAATCCGGCTGGTTTCTTCTTCAGTTACAAGTTCGACAGCCTTAGCAAAACCTGCAGCTCCAGGTATATTCTCCACGCCTGCTCGCATGTTAAATTCCTGGAAGCCTCCGTCCATGAATTTGATGAATGGAGTGTCTTTTCGGATATAAAGAGCCCCTATCCCCCTGGGCCCGTGAATAGTATGTGCAGACATGGTAACCAGGTCAACTGGCAGTTCTTTTACATCTAATGGAAGCCTTGTGAAGCTGTGCGTGGCATCAGTGTGAAAGAGTACATCTTTTTCTTTGCAAACCTCTGAGATTCCTTTTAGATCCTGTACAGTCCCAATTTCCTGGTTCCCATACTGAAGGGAAACCAGCACGGTTTCTTTTGTAATTGCGTTTCTGAGGTCTTCGAGATTTATGAAACCTTCAGCGTCCACATTCAGAAAAGTTACTTCAAAACCCTGCCTCTCAAGAGCTTTTGCAGTATTGAGCACAGGAAAATCCTCTATTTGCGAGACAATAATATGATTTCCCTTTTTTTCCCTGAGTGCCCAGGCTACCCCTTTAAGTGCAGTATTGCTGGACTCGGTATCTCCTGAAGTAAAAATTATTTCTTCGGAAGTCGCTCCAAGTTTTGAGGCTATGTTTGCACGTGCTTCTTCCAATCCCTCTTTTGCTTCGATTCCCATAGAGTACCCAAATTCTGACGTGGCTACTGCATAGATATCGAAAAAGTAAGGCTTCATTGCCTCAAATACCCGTTCATCTAACCGTGTACAAGCAGCATTATCAAGGTAGATTACTTCCTCAAATATTTCTTCTCCCTCCTGAAATAAAATTTAATTTTAAGATTTAAGTTTGAATTTAATCTGAATCTTGTTTTAAAATTAAGAATAATAAATTTTAAGCCTAAATTTAATTAGAGTCCTAATTTGTCTTTATATGGGTTTTAGTCCCTTTTAAGTACAAAAAATAAATGTAAAAGCCTTAAAAACTAAGATTACTTGGATCTTCTTCATATTTGGAACTTAAATTTCAAATTCGGAAATAATCTATTTTATTTCATTTCATTTTATTTTGTTTTATTTTATTCTATTTTGTTTTTTTAGATCTTTTTTCAAGTTTATTAAATGAATAAAGTTATATTTGCGTCTCTGGCTTCCTGAATATATGATCCTACGGCTCCCCATTCGTCAATCCATTCCGTTCTGAGCTCTTCTTTTTTTATGCCCATAATTTCCATTGTCATTTCACAGGCTATTATTTTTCCGCCCAGTTCTTTGAAGTCCTCCATAAGCGTTTCAAGCGAAACAACATTAGCTTTGTCCATTCTTTGTTTGACCATCTGCTTGCCAAGACCGAGCATATTCATTTTAGAAAGAGGCCCTTTTTCAAGTTCTCCTTTTTTCAGACGCATCAAACCCCAAAAAGTAAAGTATATGGATGCTTCCATACCCATTGCGAGAGCTCCATTGGCAATTATAAGTGCGCTGTATACTTTATCCATATCCCCACTGTGCAGGACTATGACTGTCTTTTCTCCCATTCCATTCCCCTTCAGGCTTTATTTTTGAACTCTTATTTCCCAGCCCTCTCCCAGATCCCTTACCTCAAGCACTTTGAGTCCCAGAACTTCGCATGCCATAGGGATCTCTTTTTTCGATGCCGGATGAGTCCCCCTAATAACTATTATGTCTCCCGGAGCGGCTTTTTTAACAGTTTTCCTGAACTGCACCAGTGGGACTGGACAGGTTTGCCCACGGACATCTACCTCCATCTCTGCCACTACCTGACCTCCATAAAAAGAAAGATTTAATTATTTTATCCTGCAGCTTTTCCCAATTGAATATATTTTGAAACAATATTATAATTTCGAGCCTAAAATTTTTCTAGCTTAAATTATTACCTGGTAACAAGCATAGTGTTTCTATCCGGGATCGAGTCTTCTTCAAGTGCTTTTTTAATCTTTTGTGCAACTTTTTCCAGATTGGTGATATCTGGCTCAGTCCATACTATTGATTTAAGCCCTCTTCCCCCGTCTCCTCTTTTTCTTGGGATAACATGGACATGGACATGAGGGACTTCCTGTCCGGCAACCTCTCCATTGTTAATCCCAATGTTTGACCCCTGCGCAAAAAATGCTTTTTCGACGGCAGCCGTAATTATTCTTGCGGCCTTGAAAAGTGAAGCAACATCTTCTGGAGTCATATCAGTAAAATTAGTGTAATGCTTTTTAGGCGCAACTAAAGTATGCCCTTCACTTGCCGGATAAATATCAAGAAATGCAATAACGTCATTATTCTCATATACCTTATTTGAAGGAATTTCCCCTGATATTATTTTGCAAAAAAGGCAATTTTCTGTCATAAAACACCCCTATAGAGTTTTAGGGGGTAAACTTATATCAGGGTTCTGCATCTTCTCTAAATAGATTAATAAGTTTCCCCGGGAAATAAAGGGTATTTCTAAGACCCGCGTCTATGAGGAGAACGAATATGATTGGTTATATCGCAGGTGCGCTGACAACTATAGCTTTTGCCCCTCAACTTTTAAAAGCCTTAAGCACAAAATCCACAAAAGATGTATCCCTTATGATGCTGCTCTGTTCAACTTCAGGCATGCTGCTCTGGCTATTTCATGGGATTCTGGTTAATGACTCTGCCCTGGTTGTTGCAAATGCAATTTCTTTTCTGCTCGCTTTCTTTCTTCTTGGACTTAAGATTAAGAATGACTGCACAAGCTCCACTTTCAGACCCTGGAAAAAAGCTTGGAAATTTAAAGACAGCTATACATCCCTTAAACGCTAAAAATGAGAATGCTCAACTATATATCAAAGAATAATTAAATTTAATTATTTTTAATCTAATTTATATAATTTCAGTTTCTTATCTTAATTGGATTCTAAAATTGGGGGTGTAAGAATAGCTAGAGTTTTAGCTGGTGCATTAATAGGTACTGTCTGCACATTGGTTTTCTATTTTATTCCATTTATAAATTCTGTAGCTCCTCTTGTGGGGGGACTTCTGGGAGGCTATTATGCAGGCGGAGGAATTTGGGAAGGGCTTAAGACTGGAGTTTTAATGACAATCTTTATGATTATTCCAGGCTTCCTTTTTGGAGGAATTCTTGGAGCTTTGCTTCGAAATACCCCTGTACTAGGAGGATTTGTAGTTGCCTCTACATTTATAATTACATTAGTTATTGTAGCCCATACTGCTATCATGGGGATAATTGGTTCTGTAATTGGAGCATATATTGAAGATAACTATGCTACTTAATCCTGTAGAATAAGGCTGAGATTACTTTCCAGATTTAATTTAAGCTAAACCTTATGCTTGAAAGCAAATATTCTTGAGAACAAAGTTAGAAATACAATTAAATTAGGGTGCTTAAAAGAATTGCTTTTTCTCAGATTAATTAAAAAATAAG
>CAZFNE010000290.1:0-4642 GCA_964520335.1 uncultured Methanosarcinales archaeon
GCGAAAAGGACCCCGTCCTTCCGATACGGGACTCGGATGCGAAAAGGACTGCGTACTCCCGAGGCGCAATTCGGGAATTCAGGATTGAATATCTGTTACTTTTTCTCCTTTTGCACTTGTAACTGTTACAGATATGTCTTTAAACTTCGGAACACCTGTGCCTCCTGTTTCATCCGAGACAAGCATATTAGCCCAGGGGCCTTTGGGCATATATGCAACGCCTTTGTGAGGAGTTTCAGAACCTGACTCTTCTGCCTTGACAACGATTCTTCCGTAAGAATTTTTCAGGATTACGGTGTCGCCTTTTTTTACGTTCAATTGTTTAAAATCGGCAGGATCGAGCTTTATAACGGCTGAATGGTTCTTATACTCCTCCCCAAAACGGTTTTCGATCATTGCTTTATCCTGGAAGATATCCCTGTAAGTTATTATTTTAATTTTTATTTCAGGGCTTGTAAGAAAAGATCCGAAATCCATTAGAGAGCCTCCATAATTTTCTTAAGAATTGCTTCTTCCGAGGGACGTTTTGTTTCAATAACAGGCTCGAAATCGACTTTTACCCCATCCATACGTGTGCCGCTTCCTCCTGCGTCTACTCCGCTGTTTGCGACATTGATGTAGACCTTTGAGTTTCTGGAGGTTAAGGTCGCACAGTGGTCGATTGAAATTACAGGAATTCCCAGCAGGTTTTTCACTATAGCCCTGGGAAGGATTGAGAATGGGTCAGCGCCTACAATAAGGGCAGCATCAACAGTTTTTGCCTTGAGGGATTCTACAATTGAATATTCAGGCCCGTGAAGCACATTTCCGGAATCAAACTTTACGCTGTTTACATAGCCTGTTTCTGCAAAAAGGTTCTGGTTAAAGCCCAGAGTATTGTAGTATCCTACCATTGGCATAAGGTGGAAGTTTGCTTTTTCGTTCAGGGCTTTCATAAGTCTGAAAATAGGTTCAAGGCTGTCAAGGGTATTAATTAGTCCTCTCCCTACGAAGACTACCCCGAATTTTGCCCCTTTAAGAACATTGGCCAGCTCAAGGAGTTTTTTTGGAGGATAATTGTAGGATGTTTTAGGAAGCTTTCCGGAAAGCCCTGCGATTATAGCATCTATAAATTCTGCGTCCCCTTTTGGAGGAATCTGGAAGAAATAATTTCCACAGATTTTTGCAGTATGAGATTTTCTGACATCTATTGCAATTGCTGTTCTTTCTTCTTCCCAGCCTCTTTGCTTCTCTTTTCCCCGGGGGAAGTAGGAATATTTCGAGAGATGACGAGGGTGTGAATCCGAAGGGTCCGTGCCCCAGAAGATAATAACGTCAGCTTTATTCCTTACATCATCAAGAGTACAGGTTTTGATTTTTTCCTGAATAATCGCCTCAACCAGATTACCAAGACAAAAAGAAGAAGTATCGTCAAGAGTTGCATTGAGCTTTTTTGCAAGCTCGATTGCTATTTTGTGGGTTTCATTAGTAGAGGCCCCAAGCCCAAAAATAAGAGGGTTTTTTGCATTTTTGAGAATATTTACAGCCTCACTTATTGCCGCAGCTTCCTCAACAGGTTTATTGTCTATTTTGAAAACGGTTTCTCCTGCATCCTCTTTCATATGGGCTACGCCTATTCTGCAGGCTGTATGGACTTTATTTATTTTATCCTTCTCAGCTTCGACTTCGATATCTTCACAAAGCAGTCCACAGCCTGTGCATACACAATAATTTTTATCCATAAGCTCGCCTCACACGAATTCTATTGCCTCTACAGGGCAGGTTACTATGCATCCGTTACAGAGGATTTTGTTCTTTCCAAAACGGCGGCATTCCCCTAAATTCTGGGCTTTTACAATGCCGTCTACTACAGTCAAAACCAGCCTATTGGGATTTGTGGGGGCATTTCCTGAGCCTACTCCATAAGGGTCATTTGCAACATTAGGGGGACAGGCAACTACACAATTCCCACATCCAAAGCAA
Organism: uncultured Methanosarcinales archaeon; assembly: GCA_964520335.1. GTDB lineage: Archaea > Halobacteriota > Methanosarcinia > Methanosarcinales > Methanosarcinaceae > Methanosarcina. Next base: position 1,963 of record CAZFNE010000290.1, read on the forward strand.
AGGTCTTCATGCACTATAAGGCCTGTTTCGGTTGCGCCTTCAGAAGGTTTGAAAAGACTGGCCATCTTTTCGTAGCTTTCTTTATATTTAGGATCTTCAATAAGGGGGGGGCAGTCCTCGGGTTTGAGTTCACGAGCCATAAGGGCTACTGCAAAGGCCATACAGGACGTTTTCCCACATTTTTTGCAATTGGTTTTTGGAAGCATCTGATAGAGTTCCATTGCATTCGTCATTCCAGGTCACCTTGAGTCCATTTTGTCTTTAATTAAATCCATTGAATAGTATAAAAGTAAGAGATATTTAAGAAGCGAAATAAAAGTATTCCTGAAAAGTCCGGTTAAATAACCTTTAATTAAAATCAATTTAAGAATTAAAATGTATCTAAGTTATTTTTCCTTAATCCTTCTTTCGATTTCCAGAGATTTCCAGATTATTTTAGTTAAAGAGCTTTTCCAGTATTTATTATAGTTATATTACAGTTGATAGAAAAATTTGCTTTTTTAATCTGCATCTAATTTTTCTTTAATTTATACTAATTTTTACTGAAAACATGCCTCTTCTATATCATTTACTATTAAATGTAATATTAGTACTTGAATTATATTAATATCTTCCGATTTATATAAATTAGCTCAATTGGCTTTCATCTCCGCAAAAGAAATTTCTTTTCTCAGGTATCGAAAGAGGATAAAGTCTAACATGTTTGCTCTGTAAGAAAATAAGTAATTAATGGGTTATCAATTTTGAATAACCCTTTGGAACGGTTTAAACAGCCCCTTTCAATTACCTGAAGAAAAGCTCGCAATGACAGTTTCCATCTTTTTCGACTTCTTCTTTATGGTAGGCACAGGGGCAAACAATCTTTCTGTCTTCTTTTTCATCCCCGGTGACTATTCTACAGGGACAATATCGCCTTCCGAATTTTTCAAGCTTGACAGTAAGCCCATCAAGGACATAGTCAAGAGCCTCTTTATCCGGGTTAAGCTTGTACCCTGCTTTATCTGCATATTTTGCAGTCCATTCATACATTTTCTTTTTTAATTCATTATGATCAGTCATTAAAAAGCACCTCTTTAAAATGAAAAATCCCGCATTTGATGAAATGAAGAACCTTCTAACTCGATTCTCATTCGAAACGGAAGGTTTTCAAGGATATTAATAATTCAGGAAATTCAGGATAATAATATCGAACTAATAATTTCGGACACACTTACAGTTAGTTTGAGTATAATTAATTTTTATCATTTTAGTTAATTTTATCAATTTAAACTGTCTTCATAACATTAGATATAAATTCTCACTGAGATTTAAATCTCCTATATACGGAAAACTAAACTTTAAATAGCCGGAGACCTTATCTCCTTGCTTAATTACCCATCCACTACTTTATATGAGCATCCCATTATAAAGTTTTTCAAAGATTTTTTTAACTGGTCTATCTTACGAATTAAGTCCTCAAACTATAAATTAGTTGGTAAGCCCATATATGTATTGAAGATTAATTAAAATTCCAATTAATTTTTAGTAAAGTTAATCAGGCAGTTTAGAGACATAATCTGAAATTAAAGAGAAGTAAAGGTTACAAAACCGGGTATATCGAGTTTATCGTAATTAAATTATTAAGAATTATTTTTCAAAGGAATTAGAAAGTTTAATATATTAATAAATATAATGTTTATTATATATATGAAAGTTACCTGGTAGTTTAGATTCAAATTTCGGATTAGAACTGCGTAAGGCCTGGATTTGTTCAAATTTCCATTACATCTTCTCGGTCAAGCATTAACCTTGTAAGAAAAATCTGTTGTAGATATAAAAATAGGAAGAAATAAGCAGAAAGATAAACAAAAGACCAGAAGCCCAAAATCCAATTATTTATTCATTAAATTCCTGATATTCAATGAGTTTAATTAAAAAAAGACTAATAAAGGAAGTAGTTAAAGGAAAATAAAAGGAAAATAAAAGGAAAATAAGTTAAATTGAAAGCCTTAAAACCTTAAACAACTTTGCAAACCTGAAGAATTTCATAAAATAAAGCTTTTGATTTTGTGCAAAACATCGGTATTTTTATTCAGCTTAAGAGAAAAAGTGTAGAAAGAGATAAGTTATAGATCCTGCACTGGATTTCAAAAACACGGAATTGTTTAATAAGGGTTGAAAACTAACCTGACTTTTCTTTATTGCAAATTTCTTAGAAAACCGGGAAGAAATCAAGAACTTTAAAAGCCTTAAAATTATATTTAAAAATATAATTTGTAAATTATATAGCAAAATAAATTAAAACTATATAAAAAGTTTATCAAAATACGTTTGCTCACTATTAAATTAGAGGGATTCCAGTATTAAGCTACTGTAATTTGACTGATACAGGGAATATTGAGTTATTATTACACTGAATGATTTACACTAAACGGAGTTATCACAATATGAGAATCGGAGTCTATATTTGCCACTGCGGGTTGAATATTGCGGGAGTTATAGACGTGGCAGCCCTGCAAGAAATGACGGAAAAACTTGAAGATGTAGCGCTTGCTAGGGAAATTCAGTTCCTATGTTCCGATTCCGGGCAGGAAGGCATTATAAAGGATATAAAGGATAACAAACTTGATCGAGTAGTAATCGCGGCCTGCTCCCCAAGGTTGCATGAAAAAACCTTCAGGCATGTAATGGAAAAAGCCGG
>CAZFNE010000291.1:0-4622 GCA_964520335.1 uncultured Methanosarcinales archaeon
CAGATTTTCAGGGCTTAAAAACTTATCCTGAATTTCAAGAGCTCTTGTATAAAAAGTGAGGGCTTCTTCGTGTTTATCCATTAATGAATAAAGCATTCCAAGCTCGCTGAGAGTGTCTCCGGTCTTTGCATGTTCCTCTTCAGGCAAATTTTCCCGAATACTCAGAGCTTGCAAAAAAAGCTTTTGGGCTTCCTCATAATTTCCCATATATCGGGAAATTCCTGCAAGCCCCGAGAGTGCAGTTGCAGTTCCTGAACTTTGAGGGCCTAATTTTGTCTCTGCCAAGGCAAGAAGCTCCTGATAATAAGGGAGTAGGAATTTCCAGTCTCCTGCCCTATAAAAAGGTTCAGAGATTGAAGCAAACCAGTTTATCAGTTCCTCTGGCCCAAAAAATTCTTTTGCATAGTTAAATGCTTCGTTCAAGTTCACTTCATCTTCTGGAGTAATAAGTTCAAGATCCAGTCTCTTCAACGATTTCTCATATCTCTCAAAAAGGGCCTTATGGGCCTTCTTTTCCTTCTCTTCAGTCTTTTCAGGGCTGTTATCAACAAAATTTTCTTCTTTTTTAAAATTTCCGGAACTGGTCATGCTTAATTCCCCATTAGAAAAACATAGTAATTAAGGTCACAATTAAAGCTTTAATCCTGAATAACAGGAAAACTCCTATATTGATTAATGTTGCGTAGAAATTTTTTGGTTCCTATTTTTTCAATTTTTATTCTATTGCTGTGAACCTTTTCCCTATTATCTGTTTCTATTTGCCGTTTTGAAATTCCCTTAAAATCTTTTTTAATAAATATTATAATAGGGGAAATAAGAATCCGAATTCAGTACTTATATCTTCTTATGAATATATATTGTAAAAAACTCCTATTCATGTAGGAAAAGTCCGATTATAAAAGTAAATCTTCTAATTATTTCTTAATGGTTGATTTATTGAAAAAAGAATAATTCTAAATTCCGGGCTTTCTCGAATAGAATAGGTCTTAAAAAAGAATATAAAACTATATAGGGGTAGAAAAATGAGGAATAAACTGCTTTCAATGCCAGTATTAATGGTACTTTTAATTCTGTTTGCAACAACCGCTTCTGCGGCTATTGAATGGAAAATAACACCTTCAGAGCCGAGTCCAACCATAGGAAAAACCCTTAAACTCAAAGGTACAGCTTCTCCAGGGGAGAATGTTAAGGCTGAAGTTTCTTTTGTAAAGGAACTTCCTGTCTCCGCAGGATCGTATAGGTATCTGATTGAAAATGTTAAAATTCCTCAACTCAATAATGGTGCTATTAGTGTCAGAGTTGAAGGCGTAAAAAGTCTGAATCTGGGATTAAAAGATGTTGCATGGGTAACTTACAGCCCTAAGTTCTCCAATGGGGTGGCAGTCGTATCCAAGGAAAATATAGCTCCTTCAACATACAGTTTGTTAGTCTCGGGATATGCGCAAAAAGGGAAATCTTCAGTAAACCTTAAAATTACAATTTCTCAGACCCTGAAAGCTGACTCAAAAGGAAACTTTGAATTCAACTATGATACCTCAAGCCTGCCTGCTGGTACCTATATTATTAAAATAGGGAGCACGGCAAAAACAATTGAATTAAAGGCCAAGAAGTAAACTCTGCCTGTAAAACGGTTTAGTTATTTATATACCAGAAATTAAATCCTTAATGTATATTTATTAAAGCCTTTAATTAATTCTAGTGTCGCATCAGCAGTAAAATGTCTTATATAATCGATTACAACTATTCAGAATTACCTAATCTTCGAGGATTGACGTGGCACTAGGTTAAATTTGATAACATCTAAAAGCTTGATGGAGTAAACTGTGGATTAATTAAAGGGCATATTTTTAAATGAGCATTTAAACCAGAGTTTTTGTTCAAATTAAAATAGGAAAAATAAAGCCTCTAAAAAATATGTAAAAAATGTAAATATCGCACATTTATATATGGCTATTTGTATAGACTAAATGTGCCTTTTCTTTAGATTTACCATACACTATTATTTTTCAGAGTGGCCAGGATATTTGTAAATTCATTACTGAATCTGCATCTCTTGAAATCAGGAGAGTCCAGAATACTTTTCTTTATACTTTCAAGCCCGATCAGGAGGCAAACATCATCGCTGTATTCGAATCTTTCTTCACATGGAGTAATATTTTCTTCAAGGATATCCAGAAGCTTTGGATCAAGGTCGTTTGTTACGTACGTATCTAGAATAAGAATATCTGCGATCCTTTTATAGAAATCAATCAGGTTCTGGTAGCTTGAAGCTGGATAGAGCTTTACTGCCATATTTTTCTGCCTGTTGAGGTAAATCAAATATCTGGAAATAGTGCTTACCACACTCTCGATAGTTTCGCTCTTGGGGAACATTATTGGGAACTTTTTGAGCATTTCCTGGCAGAGGTTTTTCTTAATCTGGACGCCTTCGCGGTTCAGGATTTCAGGGAAGGCTTTCGAAACCGAGGAATTAAATACCGCTGTTATGTAGTGGTAGAGGGTCGGATCCCCCAGGACAACTCCTACAGCGTCTGCAAAGACATGATTTCCTGACGGGTCATAGGATGCCTGGAATCGGAAGTTTCTGCCGATAATGATTTTAGGTGTGTTCATATACTGCAGGAAACTTTCGTTTTCAAGCCGGTAGCAGTCAGAATTAAGTTCCTTCTTTTCAGTTCCAGAACTACATTTGGCTTCAAGAATCTGATTATATGCTATCGGGTACCTTATTTTTAGCTCTTCTGGCTGAAGTAATTTATATTCTTTCTTAATATTGATGCCAAGGATCTCATAAGGAAGCATAAGCTGGTACTGGGCTGTCTGGATTGCAAATTCATTCGAAAGCGAACCGTCTACATAGGGATGTACAAGTTCCTTTTCTATACTAATCTGTTCCAGGCTTGCGCTATTTTGAGGGTTTCTGCAGATGTGGGGAACATCTGTGCAATATCCATTAGAAAGGCTTATTTTCTGTAAAAAATCATTTACAGGAGGAACGCCATCAAAGATTTCTATGGAAACGTCTTCCAGGGTTCTAGGGATTTTGCTTAGCCTTTCCACTATGTCGTCTTTACTCCAGAACATATGGGTCACTCTTTCATATATAGGGAGTTCCGGAGAGAATTCTCTAGGTCCATGGGTTGGAACGTCAGAAATCTTAAGCTGATTCAGACATTAACTTTAGACTTAAGAATCTCCGTATTTAACTTTGAATAGACTTCTTATTATAATAACGTATTCATAATAAATGTTAACAATCAAGAAAGAATTTTTCAGGTTACAATAAAAAAGAAGATAGGGAGCCTTTGAATTAAACCCTTTTAGCCCCTGGAGGGCAGCTTTTAAAATATAAAGGAAAAAGATCCAGGTTTACATTGATATAGAGGCTTTAAGAGCCGCCTTTGCATTTTCCAGCATATTATGGTTATTATTGAAATAGACGTAGATTCTTTCCGGCTGAAGTTGGGCTGCTATCCCAAGAGTTTCTTCTATTTCGGCTTCAGAATAGTTATAGCTGTACCAGTTTTCTCTCCCATGCATTCGAAGGTAAATTGCCTTTTCCGGAAAGATTCTGTTAATATAATCAGGAGAATCAACGGATACAAGGGTTACTTTTTTCATAAGCTCTGTGCAGCTCTCGTCGTCTCCAAGCAGCTCTTTATTCCGGATTTCAAATGTAAACCTTTCCCCAAGCCCGGTATTTTCCGCAAACTCCAGAGCTTTTTCCACGTCCTTGAATTTCGGGGGAGTCTGGAAAAGGTAAAAATCAACAAGATGATCCATTGGTTCAAAAAGTTCCCTGAAGTTTTCCCAGGTTTCAAGCGCGCTTTCACTGAACTGGCGCCAGTGTGTTATTGACCTGTGGACCTTCACACTCCACCTGAGGCCTGCCCCTTTTATTTTCCAGCTCTCAACCTGTTTTGAAGAAGGAAACCTGTAAAAACTGGCATTAAGCTCAACGGAATTCAGGCCTGAGTTCTGCACAAACCAATCAAGGTTTTTCTTTTTATTCCACTCGTAATACCAGCCGCTTGTACCCACAAATAAATCCATGCAATCCCTTTAATAAAAATGGCCTGATAACAGATCTATTTTTGGTTTAGATCTATTTTTGGTTTATTATTTTGAGTACTTTATTTAACCAATTATTTTGGGATTGAGATTAATTTCAATGATCTGCTGGATCTCCCAGAATATAAAATAAATTCAAAACTCCATGACATGTACAGGTGGTAGCAATAAAGAAGAATTTTTTCGAAAGATCCTTTCCCTCAAACTCTGTGCAAAAATTATTATAAGCTTCAGACTCTCCTGAACTTCCGGATTCCCTTGCATTTCGGGATTCATATGATTTTAAAAACTCAAGGATTTCAAGCAGATTCTGTTTAAGGTCTGTGCCTTTAAGCCCACCTATTCCTGGTTTCATCTGGTAGCTTTCAAAGACCCAGCCTGGAAGCTTTTTTGTTAATTTTCTTACATATTCGGTTATGGTTTCCGGTTTTTCCCTCTCGAAAGTCGGGCAGTGCGTCTTCGGGCCAGGACAGCCTTCAGGACAAATTTCGCCGGCTCTGGCATAAGATAAAAAGAGCATTCCCTGTTCAGGATTCTGGTCTGCAAGAATA
>CAZFNE010000292.1:0-4619 GCA_964520335.1 uncultured Methanosarcinales archaeon
AATTTACAGGATCAGCCATACAGCCTAAAAAGAGTTTGCCTGAAATGCACTTATCGTCAAAGTCATATTATTGTTAAAACCTTATAATATTGACATAATATACTGACAAATATACTGCCATAATGGACTGACACACTACGGGGGAATGATTTGTTATCTAAAATACCTATAGACCTGAAGAATGTATCTGACGGGGAAGTTGATAAAGAGATTCTGAGAGCAGGCATAATTGCCGAACTTGACGCAATAAACTTCTATGAACAGATGGCTGCTCTGACAAAAAACGAGAACATAAAAAGGGTTCTTATGGATGTGGCAAAAGAAGAAAAAACCCACATAGGCGAGTTCCAGAGCCTTTTACTTGAGTTTGATGCCCAGCAAAAGCAGGAATTGGAAGCAGGGGCTAAGGAAGCTGAAAAACAATTATCAAAATGAAACCGTAGATAAACCATAAGGCGTAGTAAACAGCAAATAAACGGTAAATAAATCGTAAAAAAGGTGCAGGGGCCTCCTGAATTTAAATTTTTTCGAAAATGTTCTGAAATTCGTACCAAACCCATACTATTATATTAAATTTAATTTACTTTAAATTAATTTGATTAATTTGATTATTTATTTAATTCTGATTCTTTTTCAATATTTTTCTATCTAAAATAATTTAAAAAATCCTGGACATCATGAAAATATGAATTACTAAAAATATAGGAACTAAAAGTTTAAAAATAGTTTTCTGTGTTTTATGCCTGAAATATTCCATTCCAAGAAGGGCACCTATTGGGCCTAAAAAAGAAACAATAAGTAAATTCTGTTCTGAAACTCTCGATTTGCCATTTTTTGCTCTCGATTTATCAATTCCATATAAAACAAAAGAACCTGCATTAAGTAAAATATAAATACAAAATAAAAAAAAGAACGAATTTTCGGACATGTAAAAGAATTACTGTTTATAATAATTAAATTCTGTGATAATTGAATAGTTCTTGAAATATTAGAGAGTTTTACCCTTAGACCAGGGGAAAGAGGTTTCCAGTACATAGGCTAAATAATGAACCGCATACTAATAGAAATCAGTACAAATTCCTTGATTTTTTATAAAGTGAGAGAAATTATTTCAATAATATTTATATCTTGGAAGGGTTACAGTATAAGTTGATTTTTTTAAGCTTTTTATCAAAGCGTAATAACATCACTCAGTACAGCGTGATATGCAGAGACATGTCACAAGATTGCTCTAGTACTGATCTAGCACTAGTTCAGTATTAATTCAGTATCAGTTTGGAAGAATTATCCAATTAAAATAAATTAGCGAATTAATAGCGAATTAAAATCCCCCAAAAATAATTTTGTAAATTATGAATTATGATTTGTGTGAATTAAGACTTATAAAATTACAAATTAATTAGAAATCATATATTAGAGGAAGGTTTTTTTATGAAGTACTGGCAGCCCAAATATGAAACAATGGACCCTGAAGAACTTAAAAAGTTACAACTAAAACGCCTCCAGCAGAGCTTGAAATTAGTTTATGAGAACGTTCCATTTTACAGGCAGAAATTCAAAGAAGCAGGAATTACCCCCAACGATATTAAAACCCTTGATGATATCCGGAAAGTGCCTTTTACACGCAAAACAGACCTTCGGGACAATTATCCTTTCGGGCTTTTTGCTGCCAAAAAAGAAGATATTGTGAGAATTCATGCCTCTTCCGGAACAAGCGGAAAACCTACAGTTGTCGGGTACACTGCAAAAGATATCGAGACCTGGTCAGATATGATTGCCCGAAGTCTTACAATGATAGGGCTTTCAAATGCGGATACTGTCCAAAACTCCATGAACTATGGGCTCTTTACAGGCGGGCTTGGCTTTCATCACGGAGTCGAGAGGCTTGGAGCTATGATTGTGCCTGCAGCAACGGGAAATACTGCAAGGCAGCTTGAGATGATGATAGACTTCGGAGTCACTGCAATTCACTGTACCCCATCCTATGCCTTTTACCTTGCAGAAACCGCAGAAGAACTCGACATCGTAGACCAGCTTTCCTTAAAAGCGGCTGTCTTCGGAGGCGAACCCTGGTCGGAAAACACAAGAAAGCAGCTTGAAAAGAGATTGAACCTCAAAGCCTATGACTGCTATGGCCTTTCGGAAATGTTTGGTCCGGGAGTCGGTTTCGAGTGCCAGGAACAAAACGGCCTCCACATCTGGAGCGATAACTTCCTTGTCGAAGTCCTGGACGAAAATGGAGAACAGGTTGCAGAAGGAGAAAAAGGCGAACTTATCCTGACTTCCATTAACAAAGAAGGCTTCTGTAACATCAGATACCGCACAGGCGATATAGTAAAGCTTCTCGGTTCGGAATGCGACTGTGGCCGGACAACAACAAAAATTTCTAGAATTCTCGGCAGAGCCGATGACATGCTGATCGTAAGAGGCATTAATGTCTTCCCTTCCCAGGTTCAGGATGTAATTTCCAGAATTCCGGAAGTAGGCGAACACTTCCAGCTCATCCTAGATCGTAATAAACATATGCTCGATGAACTCACAGTAGAAGTCGAACTGGAAGATAATGCCTTTACTGGCGAACTTAAGGATCTAAAGGCTGTCCAGGAACATGTCCAGTATGAACTTAAAGCCGTCCTGAATATCCGCACAAAGGTCGAACTCCTTGAGAAGGGCAGCATAGAAAGAACTGCAGGAAAAGCAAAGAGAATAATCGACAGGCGGCCTCAGATTTAAACAACAGGCCAACTCCAAAATGAATTCTACGTAATAATTATAAAATAATTAGTCAGGGATAATTATACCCTGATATTTTTACTATTTTGGTTATTTGATTGTTTTGTTTATTTTGATTGTTTTAACTGTTTAATTGTTTCTCTTTCTTAAGCTTTTTTAGCTTAATTTAACTTTTTTCTTGTCTAATAGAAACCGTAGAAACAAAGGAATCATTTTTAAACCTGGAAAACTCCATGCTCAACGAAGGAGAGCGGTTTTCACAAATTAAAGGATATAATAAGAAAATAAATAAAAGAAAAAAATGAGCCTTCAACTGCCTAAATTCAAATCAAAAATTTGAAAACTAAACATAGTGTTATTAAATAAACAAAAGAGAAAATAAAACCCTTATTTATCAGAATACGGCTTAAAAAGTAAACATTTGGGAAATATCCCAAACTTAATTTATTATACTAACTGCTTGTATTCGGACTTAATCTAACTACTTATATTCTACTTTTTGCATTCATTAATTGCATTTGGTTTGTTGTATTCTAATCTTTCTTATTACTCATTTTTAGTCATTTTTTGGATCGAACTTTATAGCGCGGTCGTACACTATCTCTGAGTAGGATGGCCCTGTTTTTGTAGAATTTTCCAGGTAGACTCTCCAGGCAATGAAAAGCGGCTGATCCAGTTCTATACCATAAGCTCCCTGACCATAAGGAACTTCGTAGCAATACTTATCCCCTTCACTACAGTTCCTGGCTAGCTTGTAGACATACAGGTATTTCGCATTTTGATTGTTGGGGAGGTATTCCTCAGCAGATCCACTGAAATCTGCATCTGTAATTGCTTTAACACCGTTCCACCCAGCAGCTCCGTATATTACGAAGTTTGAGTAAGTCGCCTTTCCTGTCGCTGCATGATTAACCCCATAGACAATAATGAACTCATCTGTATCGTTGCCCAGAGTAATTTCAGGGTCTCTCAGGAAAGGATAGTATTCCGAGGTGTTAAAGAAAGGAGGTGTCGGCGAAGAGATAGTCTGGTTTGCTGTCCAGAGATAGCACGCGTCGTTAGCGGGACCCAGGGCATTTATACCTCTCTGGATAGCATCAGTCCCTATAGGAGCTGACTGACTGATCGGAAGCTCTGTTGCATTCGATTCATTATATTCATTAAGAATCGCATTCCTTAGCTCTTCAAGATCATCCATCAGGTCAAACTCTGTTTTCCCAGTTCCACGAACCCTTAACTCCGGATAATCATAAGGGTCGAGTTCACCCGTTTCGTTGGGAGTAATCCTGAAAACAGTAGCAGGTGTATTATTTAAGTAATTCTCACCAGCCTGCGTGTCGTTGTACAGAGCCGGGCGGACAAATGAGGCAAATGTATCGGAGTCATTCTCCACGCCCATGTTCAGTACGACCGAGGGCAACACCTGAGTGTTAATTATATCGTCCGAATATCCTACAGACTGGGCAGCATCCCTAATGCGTTTATCAATTCCTTTATCAGCAGTAATGATTATTACCGTTGTTTGATTGAAAGGATTTCCAGACGATCCATTTGGAGTTCCTTCAGTTTTAATAACCAGGTTGTTTACCGTATCTGCTAAAGTAGCAAAGATCCATCTCCTCTCGTTCCCAATTGTCCTATGTATTACAAAATTTTCGTAGCTTAAGTACCTGCATTCCGGCGCCGTTTTTCCCACGAAAACAACAGCTTCATCAGGACGAAGGTTCCAGAAAGGAGTAGTATTCCCTTTTACTCCAAGCGTATTGGTTATTTTAGAAACCTGCTCATCTACTTTATAACCAGGCGCCGGTGGAACATAATATATCAGATATTTTGTTGTGGGATTGTTTCCGTATGCAGAAGGCAGTACTCCTTCCTCAAATAGC
>CAZFNE010000293.1:0-4599 GCA_964520335.1 uncultured Methanosarcinales archaeon
ATAGAGTCAAAGTTATATAAAATTAAGTCAATAATTTGGGGACACAACCTAATTTTGTAGTGATATGTTATTTTACCTTCTTCTTTTAAAAGTATCGTAATATTAAAGAAATCTCTTTCTGCCTACGATCATAGAAGTATTATAACAAATATTATAGTAGATAATATATAGTAGAAATGAAAAATAAGCCTTAAGGAGAAATTATTCTAGAGCTCAGTTTTAAAGGCGGATGCAGGGAAGTAGGACGTTCGGGTTTACCTGTAAAAGCTGCAAAATTAGGTTTAAATCCATAAGCAATCGGATTAGGATCTATTTCAGGTGCATTTTCATTAAAAGCTTATATGGCTAAATTTCCAGCCACACTGAATTTTATTATAAATTCTGTTCCTGTGTCCTTTTTTAATTCGATATTGGCATCTAATTGCTCTACTAAAATACTCACAAGCTGTAGCCCAAGAGTGCCTGAATTTTCAAAATCGAAATCTTTTGGAATTCCAATTCCATTATCTGAAACTATAAGAGTATAATTAAAATTCTCTACTCCTTTTACCCCTTTGGATTTATCCGTTATATCTAAATTCTCTAAATCTGTTATGAAATTTCTTTCGGAATTTTCTGTTTTTTGTAAATTCAGGGTTATTTCGCCTTCTTTTTTACCCGGGAAAGCATGTTTTAGAGAATTTGAAACAAGTTCATTAATAATAATGCCAAGAGGAATTGCAGTATCCATATCCAGGTAAACTTGCTCGGCGTTCAAGTTTAGTCTGATATCATCATTTTTAAGGTTGTATGAATTCAGAAGCTGGGTTGTGAGCTTTTGGAGATAGGCTGCAAAATTCAGATTATTCGCGCCTTTGCTTTTATAAAGCTCTTCGTGTATGAGAGCCATTGAAACAATGCGGTTCTGGCTTTCTTGGAAAGCAGTGAAAACTTTTGCATCATTGAATTTTTCAGCTTCAAGGCTGAGTAAAGAAGAAACGACTTGCAGGTTATTTTTGATTCTATGATGGATTTCTTTTATGCGAGCTTCATCGATTCTTGCTAGAGCTTCTTCAGCTTCTTTTCGCTCGGTAATATCGTTAGCGTAAATATTTACGTATCCATCCTGGGAAAATGGAACTAGGTTTAAAAGATACGTGTGATCAGCGTATTTATGCTCAATTTTACGCCGGACGCCGTCCCTCAGGGCTGCACTAGCCAGTTCTGCAATTGTTACGGGGGCTTCCTTACCAATTGCGCTGCCCCAATCTGTCAACAGAACTTGGGCAGCGGGGTTTGAATAATTGATAACAAAATTTTGGCTCAGGCGTAAAACTGGATTGGGATTTTCCTGAGGCAAGCGGGCCATTAACTCTAGCGTTTTTTCCATTTGCTTACGTTCGGTAATATCCTGGACTGTTCCCCTCATTCCAATAATATTCCCATTTTTATCAAAAACGACCTCGCCCTGTGAATGGACTGAATGTTCTTTTCGACCAGCTGAAATTATCCTAAAATCAATTTCATAAGGGTCTCCATTTAGAGCTTTTTCAATAGAATTTCGAACATAATTTCGATCCCCCGGATGTATACAATTTAAAAATGCGCTAAAAGACATTTCAAATTCTTGTGGCTCAAATCCAAAAATACGATAAGCTTCATCAGACCAGTATATTTTATCAGTTATAAGGCAACGATACCAATTTCCAAGGTGAGCCATTCTTTGAGCTTCAGCAAGACCTTTTTTACTTTCATTCAAGGAATTGTAAGCCTTTTCCAGTTCCTTTGTCCGCTCTTTAACTTTTTCTTCTAAAGTATCATGGGCTTTTTTAAGGGCTTCTTCTACCCGCCTGCGCTCAGTGATATCTTGATAGGTGCAGATTATCCTGTATATCTGGCCGTTTTCCTTCAGGATCGGTTCGGCGTTTATAAGCATCCAGGTGAGCTCATTAGCTCCAGGATTTTTTACGGCAACGAGTTGACTTTTCACAGGCTTACCGGTCATCATCACTTTCCGAACAGGATGATCGTCAACATGCAATAGTTTCAGATCCTCTCCATAAACTTCCCATTGGCTCCAGTCCTGACTATTAACGTTTAAAATATCGAGTTCGTCATCCAGGCCAAACATTTGCATAAATGTAGGATTAACTACGGCAAACTTGCCGGTTTCGTCTATAAGCGCAATTCCAGATTTTACATTCTGGACTAAGGCCCGGAACTGGTCTTCGCTATAGCGAAGGGCCTCAAGAGCCTCTTTAAACTCTTTTTCTACTTTTTTGCGCTTGGTGATGTCTCTGATCATCATGCTTGTATTCAAGGCTCCATCTGCGTCAGTAAAAAAACTAGAAGAGGTTTCCCCGACAAAAGTAGATCCATCTTTTCGCCTGAATATGAGTTCGGCTTTCGCCCTGCCAGTTAATTCCCTTTCCTTAAGCATGGCCGAAAGTTTTTCGTTGTTGACTACCAAACCGTCTCTGCCTGCCTGAATAATTTCATCTTCAGTCATACAAAAAAGGGAACAGGCTTGAGAATTCGCAAAGAGAATTGTTCCATCGGGTCTGGATAGTAATATTCCTTCAAGGCTATTTTCATATAAAGATCGGTATCTTTCCTCACTGGCACGCAAAGCATTTTCTGTCAATTTTCTCTCATTAATATCAAGGAAGAATGCAGCAAATCGCCCATGTTGGATCTGGTGAGAAGATACTTCGTAATACTGTTTCTGGACAGTAGAATATTGATCAAACCGCACAGGTTTGCCTGTAAGGGCCACGCTGCCATAAGTTTGAATCCAGAATTGATCCAGACCAGGAAGCATTTCAAGTGCAGTTTTGCCAATAAGTTTGGCTAACGGAATTCCAGTCTGGTTCTCAAGAGCCTGATTTGCTTCAAGAAAACGGTAATCAACAGGCTCCCCGGCATCATTAGTAATTATGTCGGCTATAAAAAAGCCTTCCTGCATATTCTCAAAAAGACTTTTATATTGGGGGTTTTCGGCCTCTAGCGGCCCTTTTTCTTCTTGGCTGAATTCTTTATGATCACTGATGCCAATCACCGTTATTTTTGGACAAATATAGGAATTGTAAGCAAAGTATATGAACAGAACTAAGTTATAAGGGTATTTTAATACTTCAAAAAGGAAATTTATTCAAAGTTTAAAAAAATGCATTTGGCAATTTTATCGTCTTTCTACAGTTTGTTTCCTATAAAAATACATATTAAATGGCGATGAAGTAGAATGTAGATATGCGAAAAACCAAATCGAATGTATACTGCTTTTTTATAACTCAGATGCATTTTACTTTTCTCATAATTTTCTTTAATATTATGAGAAGAAACAAACTTGTAATATGGATAAATTCTAACTGGCATTAAAAGTTATTTTATGATATTATAGATATGAATAAATGGAGATATTTCTTATATAACATATAGAATAACTGCAGTATTAAAATTATGATTCATTTATTCAATAATTTTAAGGATAGATGTTTTGTTGCATACAGGGGGTTTAAGGAAAAATGAAAGCTGAAATAGAAGAATTTTCAGCAAAAAACCCTAATCCTGTGCTCAGTGTAGCAAAGGATGGGACCGTACTTTACTCAAATAAGGCTGGAGAGCTCTTATTGCAGGAATGGGGTGTGGAATTAGGAGGAGAACTACCCTCGGATATTAAAGAGCTTGTACAGAGAGTAATTTCCCGGAATAGTCCTGAAAAAATAGAGGTTAAAGCTGGAGACAGATTATTCTTAGTCGTTTTTTCCCCTTTGCCTGAACAAAATTGCGTAAATATCTCTGGATTCGATATAAGTGGCCAGAAAAAGCTTGAAGAAAAGTTGCGAGAGAGTGAAGAAAAATATCGTATCGTAGCAGATAACACTTACGACTGGGAATTCTGGATAGATCCTGATGGCCGTTTCCTATACACATCCTCCTCCTGCGAAAGGGTTACCGGATACGCAGCCCAGGAGTTCATGGACAAACCAGAGCTGCTCCAGGAAATAATACATCAGGACGATCGGCAGACATTTCTCCAGCATAAACATGATATGTCGCTGAGTCGCCATGGTGATATCGAGTTTCGCATTATAACAAAAGATGGAGAAATAAAATGGATTCACCATGTGTGTCAGCCCGTCTACGATGATAAGGGATACTATGCTGGAAATCGGGGCAGCAATCGTGATATCACCGACCGAAAGCTAGCTGAGGAAATGGTTCAGGGCGCTAGAGACATGCTCCGGCTAGTTATGGACAATATTCCCCAGGGTATCTTCTGGAAAGATCGCAACTCTAGATACCTCGGATGCAATAAAGTCTTCGCAAAAGCCGCAGGTTTGGAGTCTCCTAAGAGTATTATCGGGAAAACAGACCACGACATGCCCTGGCTGCCTGAGCAAACTAAGTTGTTTCACGAATATGACCGCAAGGTTATGGAGAGCGATACTCCCGAGTACCACATTGTTGAATCACAGCAAGAAGCTGACGGAAAACTGGCGTGGATAGAAACAAATAAGATCCCCCTGCATGACACTAAAGGAAACGTCATAGGCGTCCTCGGCACCTACGAAGACATTACCGAGCGCAAAAAGGCAGAGGAGACTATTAGAGAGAAAA
>CAZFNE010000294.1:0-4575 GCA_964520335.1 uncultured Methanosarcinales archaeon
GTCTTCAAATGCTAAAATACTCTGTCCTTCTATTAATGAAATATAGAAATAAAGAACTAGATATATTTAGTTAACAATGCCAAATTTCTGTATAAACAGCTTAAATATGGAAACAAAGTGTAAAAATAGATTTAACTAATCGAATAAACAGATTTTACTGGTAAAATTATCTCCTATTTTAACTATGAGCTTACCCAAAAACTAAATTTTCCAAAAGTCAGTAAAAAGTTTGGAATTGTTTTCCCTGTTAGAAAATCATTAATTGTTTCAAATTCGAAGTAAAATTCGAATTTCAATATACAGATTTAGAGTTTTGGGATGAACTCAAAGTCCTTTTCTGTTAATGGAGATCATTTGCACTGGAGCGGGTTCTTTGAGCACTGGCTCTATAAGCCTAGATAAGGCAGATTACTGCCCTCTTTTGAACCCTTACCAGTATATTTTAAAAGATTTTATTGTGCCCTGATAATATGATCTTTCACTTGGAGGATACAGAGCTACGGGATGATATCGAACCCCAACTTTGATCTTCTTAACCTGGCAGTCGCAGTTTGCGCCACCTTCTGACTCTCCTGTACAGTCAATGTAGATCAGCCCTTTATCTGTTGTATTGAAAACATTGCAATACTGGAGATCTGAAGGGTCGGCTAAAGTTAACGCTACATATCCGGCTTTTATTCCAGCCTTTTCAGCATTATTATGGACATCTCTGCCGAAATAATCGCACATATACTTCCCAGGAACGTATTTCTTCTGGTCCGTTTTATCCTTTTTGATAAAACCTACAAGTTTTTTAAAAGTTGGATTTTTTGCGTCTGGATTATTGGTTAGCTTGACATAGAGACCATCGGCTGAATGCTTGGAATTTACAGAAGTCGTAGGAGAAACTGCCAAATTTCCTTTTTCAGTACCCTCATTGTGGACATTCTTACTATAATGAGGTGAATAGTGAGCAGAAGCAGCCCCAGTGGCTGTGAAAATAAAAAATAGAATTACAAAACATAGAAATAGTTTGTTAAATTTAATATACTTTTATAAAGAACTAATATTAAATAATCTTTACCTGTTATATCGAATGATTATGAAGAATAACGTAATATATTTTAAATCGTACTTTTTCTTCAGATTATCTCATATATTTTTACAATTTCATAGTGCAGCTTTAAAAAACAGATACTCTGGTAATGTTTTAGTGCCTCAGAACTCATAGGGCTCATCATAGAATCAGCTAAATTTTTCATCACAGGCAACTAATTTAGAATATTTATTTTAATATTTAATTTAAGTATAGTCTAACTATTTAGTAAATATTTAAGAAATAAATTCTAGATATAGCTAAATGTTTATTTTTTAATTTCCGCCTTCAATTTTAGCTTGAATCTCTTCGGCAATTTCCTTTGCAGCCTCTTTTGGAGATTTTGCATTATAAATGCTTCTTCCAACAATAACCCAGTCTGCTCCAGCAGCAATTACATCAGAAGCTTTTCCTCCTTGTGCACCTACGCCAGGAGAAATAATGGTAAGCTTGTCTCCTATTATTTTTCTGAGCTCTTTTACCCTTTCAGGCCGGGTTGCTGGAGCGACAAGCCCATAAGCTCCAACTTCAAGCGCCAATTTTGCAATAGCTTCTGCAACAGGCTGGAGAAATTCTGCCCCACCCGGATGGCTCATTTCGCTTACAACAAAGACAGCTTTCTGATACTTTGAGGCAACTTCGATACAGGCTTCAAGACTATCTTTTCCTGTAAAACCCTGTACAATGACTGCGTCTGCTCCTTCTTTAAAAACCTGGGAACAGATAAGGCAATTAGTGTTAGGGATATCTGCAACCTTAAAATCCGCAATAACCGGAGAAAATTCAGAAATTTCCCCTATGATTTCAAGCCCTGCAGCTAATACCAGAGGATACCCAATCTTTATAGCGTCCACAAACTCCCGGACATCCTTTGAAATCCTGAGAGCTTCATCTCTATCGGTCACATCAAGCGCAAGGATCATACGGGTATTTTTTTCCATGAAATTCACCTCTTTGAAAGCCGAGTCCGAACAGCGGCGACCATAAGTGGAAGTGTAATAGTTGCATCTGCATATACTGTTGCTGCTTTTGCATTTTCGCCGACTTTTCCCCAGGATTGGGCTTCATCAAGAGTAGCTCCGCTGAGCCCGCCTGTCTCAGGCCTATCCATTGTAAGCTGAATTGCATAATCAAAGGATTTGGGAGTTACAAGCATAGACTGAAGGATATAGTTTTTCGGCACCCCTCCCCCTATCAGGAAAGCACCTGCACTTTCAGCTTCAAAGCAAATTTCCATGAACTCATGCATATCGGCAAAGGCATCTACAGTAAAGGGATTTCCTTCTTTATACAGCCAGGCCTGAAGCCCGATTACAGAATCCTGCAGAGCCGGACAATAAACAGGCACCCCCATATCCGCTGCAGTTTTCAGGATTGAAGAATCATCCTCAAGGTTTTTTCCGATTTCGGAAAGAACCTGCCGGATAGAAAGGTTTTCTTTGGGGAGCCCGGCATAGATTTCCTGCAAAAACTCTTCAAGGTCAGTGAAATGCTGGTCAGGCAGGTAAACATCATAAATTCGGTCTATGCATTCCTGTCTTAACTGAAGATCGTTTGAGCAGGCTGAGCCTTTATAGTGATGGAGCCCAAGAGCTTCAACTGTATCGTGCACCATGTTTGCGCCGGTTGTAACAAGCACATCGATGTGTCCGTCTCTTATCAGGTCTGCAACTATAGTCCGCATCCCCGCAGGAGTCATTGCCCCTGCAAGCCCGAAAAATTTCGTAGTTTTTTCTGAAGCTAGCATTTCGTAATAGATCTCTACAGCCTCAGCTAACCTGCCTGCCCCAAAGGCACAACCGCCATATTCTCTTATAAGCTCGTCAACTGTCATATTCGGGCCTATTTTTGCCCCTTTGACTGGAGTTGTAAGTTTTTTGGTAGAAGTTTCAAAATCCATTTTTTTGGTCCCTCAAATTAAAAGCTGATTATAAGGAATTGTAAGTAATTAAAGGATAAATTAATAACACGCCTTTATTAATGACATGATAAGGAAATATGGAATTTGGTGTTTAGTGAACACCTTTGTATAGATAAATCTTCTCTTTATCCGCTATGTGAAATTAAACTGAGAATAGAATCTTGAATTAACAAGACAGATTAAATTGAAAAAGATTAGAACTCGACAAAAATGCTCCAATTTGAGGAAGCGGGGTCAGTTCTTGATGCTGGTCTTAAAAAAAATAAAAAAATAAGAGAATTTAGGTTAAAGTTAATTAACTGTGGTTAGGAATATCCAGTTATATCCTGCCCTATTGGAGTACTTTTTTTAATGCAGTCATCTCCGTAACTAACCATGTTCTCGACTGCAGTTTTCAGGAGAGACGGATAGATTTGCCCTACCTGCTCCCATAAAGGCCTCCCATGACAGAAGGACTTAAAAGTAGGTGTGCCCTGAACTCCATACCTTTCCACAGTCCAGGGATTTGTCTCTATATTCAGCCTCGCAAAGACCGCTTTGTCTTTAAATTCCTTTGAATAGTTTATAAAATAAGGTTCCATTGCCTTACAATAAGGACAGGTCAGGCTATAAAACATTACAATAACCGGTTTTGTAGATTCTTCTACGAGCTGTCTCCAGGACATATCATCAATTTCAATAACATTATTCCCGTTCAATTCCTTACCCCCGAAATATTATAAAATAAATGGGAATTCTAATTAATAATAGCGACTGGTGAACCATTAGCTAAAGACTGAGTGGCTTCCTGAGTCATCCTTTCTCCCATTGGAGACAAGTCGTACAGGCTCTACCCGAAGTCCCTTCGGTGAAATAGATATGAGCGTGATATACTTGAGATGCTTATAGCTACCGTCTTTCCACGGCTTAATCCCGATCCCTTCAGGATGATTCTTGCCCTGTTATCCAACTCCCCGATGTTCAAACATTACCTCGCTTGGTTTTCGCTTTGAAATTCGGCAATGTTCTTAAGAACTGTGAGGTTGTGGTGACAGCAAAATCTAATATTACAAAGATTTTAAAAACATTTAATAATTTACAGAATCAATAACGCTTAACAGTTGAGGTTGACGCTTATATCCCCTGAGCTAAAGACTCAGGGGTTTTACACTTCGACATATAAACTCAATATTTTATGATATAAATACTTTTTAAGAAATACGTTTTAATCCAGAATTGTCTTCAAGTTTTTATTGTCTAATCTTCATCTTTTTGCTATCGTTATTGGTTATTTTGCTATCATTGTTGGCTAAGTTTTCTCCTCCACTTCTTTTTATAAGACAGTTTGAAACGTCTACTAGTTTTAATTATCGATCTTTTTAGACTTTTATTGGTTGAATAGGTGCGAGTCTTTGCATATGATTAAAAATAGCCGTAAATAATATCGTTGTTTAAGGGAATTAAAGTTCACCCATATGGAAATATGAAATTGCAGTTATCTCAGGAATTTCAGGGATTTCAGGAATTTCAAGAATTCTTGATTAGCGAGAAGGTTAATTGGATAAAATAGCACTAAGTAAAAAATTATAGAAAAATGCTG